>JALVDO010000198.1 GCA_027008975.1 Saprospiraceae bacterium
ATTTCGGCACACTTGTCCGTCATTAATAACATTGGGCTGCCCCTCGTGCTCGAAATAATAAAAGTAGGGGCGCTCCGACGGTGCATCTACCGTTGGTGTCGTAACCGGGACTGTCGTTGAGGGACATCCTGTCAGGAAGCACATTCCCAAAAGAAGCGGTAAGTAAGTTTTCATGAATTTTGTTTCCTAAGGGATAACGAAATCTATAATAAATTTATTCTTTTTGCCATTCTCCAACATTAGGAAGCGACCGTGAAGTAAATTATCGGTTGTGACTGCCAGTTCATGGGTAGTGACCTTCTCCTTATTAACCGCAACTTGGTTGTTTTTAATCGCCCGGCGGACATCACCCTTGGATTTGAGTATATCGGTTTGCTCCGTTAGCAAGTCGGCAATATTAAGTCCTGTGGCGAGTAGTGATCTCTCTACTACATAATGTGGTATTTCGGCTTTAACCATTTCCAACTCCTCCACCGTAAAAGCATTTAGAGATTCTTTGGTTGCAGAACGCCCAAATAACAATTCCGTCACCCTTTTGACTGACTCGTATGCCTCTTTTGAATGCACCCGGATGGTTAATTCCTCCGCCAATATTTGCTTTAAAGCCCTTGGGTCATCCTTGTATTGAGCTTCGAGTGCTTCCACTTCTTCCCTGGATTTTAGTGTAAAATACCTGAAGAACTTAGGCAAATCGGCATCATCGCACTTGAGCCAGAATTGATAAAATTTATAAGGAGATGTCATCGTTGGGTCGAGCCAAATATTCCCCTCTTCTGATTTTCCGAATTTTTTTCCATCGGATTTCGTCAACAACGGAGTGGTCACAGCATAGGCTTTCTCTCCGAGATTACGACGGATAAATTCGGTGCCGGAGGTGATATTCCCCCACTGATCGGAACCGCCCATCTGTAGCTTGCAATCGTACAACTGGAATAAGCGCTGAAAATCATAAGCCTGCAATAGCTGATAGCTAAACTCCGTAAAAGAAAGCCCCGTCTCCAAGCGTTTTTTGACCGACTCTTTGGAGGTCATATAATTAACAGTCAGCGTCTTTCCCACTTCCCGCAGGAAGTCTAAGACGTTAAAATCTTTATAAAAATCGTAATTATTGACGATAATAGCCTTGTTTTCTCCTTCAAAGTCGAGGAACTTCTTCATCTGCTCCATCTGGAAAGCCAGATTAGAATCCAACTCTTCATAAGACTTCAACTGCCGTTCCTGATCCTTACCGGAGGGGTCGCCAATCCTGCCGGTAGCCCCACCCATCAGTACAATAGGTCGGTGTCCCGAGAGCTGTAAAAGCTTCAAAAGCATAATTTGAACAAAATTGCCAATGGTCATCGAAGGTGCAGTCGGGTCGAAGCCAATATAGCCGGTCACCATCTCCTTTTCCAATAGTTCCTCAATACCCGGTGTTGAGTCCTGCAACATCCCTCGCCACTTCAATTCCTCTAAAAAATTCATATCTTTGTTTTATTCCTTCAAAAAGTAGCGGGCAAAGGTAAGGTTTTTTCATTATAAGGGAAAGAAGGGGTCGTTTTTTTTAGCCCCAATACCGGCGATAATATTCCCTCATTTGGAGTAATAAAGCCTCTCCTCATCCGTTACACCCCATATTTTTAATAATTTAGCATTTAATCGCGACTGGTGGTAATCCCTGATTGGAAACCACGAAAGCACGGTACAATCCTCCTCCAATAAGACGATTTTTTCATTGGAATTGGCAATGGTCTGCAAGGCGTATTTTTCGCAATCATTCCCATGGAGACTAGCACGTCCTGCATTGATGAAAATCAGAGAAAAGACAATAACAGCAACCGGATAGAACTTGTTTTTCATCTTCCCGAGCAGGAAGTAAGTGGAGGCACCATAGAGGTAAACCAAGCCAATCGTCACCGGCATCAAGGTATCGCTACGCACAATATACGGACGATACTCGCGGTATCCACCAAGCGGCAAAAGCAATATATAAATGACCGCAAAAATTGCCAACCATTTGAAATGGGCAATTATCTCTTTGGCGCGATTATCCAGATAAAAATGCTTAATAAGGGTTGCGTTCATCAAAACAAAGCCTAGTAACAACGATAATCCCAACTTTCCGGTCAGCATCTTAAAAAGACCGATGGGCAATCGAGCATAACGCTCGCCAATGGACAGAACTGCCGTTTGATTTTCGATATTATATGCCCCCAAAAAGAGGGAATAAATGCTTAAAATAGTTGTGGGAATCAGGTATAAAAGGAGACTTTTGGGTATGGCCAAAAAGACGTTTTTGAAATAATTTACCAAATTTGACCAATTACTTTTCATGGTTGACAAATAAAATCCCGCCAGTACTACATCAACGACCAAAATAACAGGCGGAATAAGTGGACCACTCAACGGCAATATCACAACCAAAGAAATGAGCAAAAGCCTTGAAATACCAGACAAAGGGACCCGATTCCTAACCGACAAATATAATTTCGTATAGAAAAACAGTAACAGCAACAACGGCAGCGCATAAAAAAAGGCATAGGTAATCGACTGCCCGACAATATCCATATAATTTACGTACGCATAAGCCTGAAACAGGGGTGTAATCAGCATTGCGGCAAGCAATCCTTTGCGATTGAATACCGAATTGCTGCCCAGAATCAATACGGTCAGCAGATAAATGAAGCCTATTTCCATCAGTAATTTGCTAATTGCCGCGGCGTAGTAAATGCTATCGACGGGTGTACTTATCCGCTGCAATAAAAACGGTGTAGTCAGAAAATAATTCCCGAAAAAATATTGAGCAAAAAACCTATTCGGATTGCTGTGTTTATCATCATTTAAAATAGTGTGAATGCCGAAAGGGTCTTCTAGCACCTTTCCCGCATTCCCTTCAGCTACAATCAACACCCCCATATCACCATCCAATGGCGTAGAGGAATAGTGCAAAAATGAATAGACAAAAAGTCCGAGGAGACTCATTGCCAATGTGATAGTGATTAATTTTTGGTGCATGCCTTTTGATGTATGAATTCACAAGGTAGGAAAAATGTAGAAAACCCGGAAGGCTGTTTCCCACATTTTTCCTACCTTCGCTCCCCATGGCATCACCGCACGAAATATTAAAACAGTATTGGGGATACGACTCCTTCCGTCCTTTGCAGGAGGAAATTATCCAATCTGTGCTCGACGGAAAGGATACGCTGGCACTATTGCCAACCGGCGGGGGAAAGTCCATTTGCTTTCAGGTGCCTGCGCTATGTCAGGAGGGACTGACGTTGGTTATATCCCCACTCATTGCACTAATGAAAGACCAGGTACTCAACCTGCGAAATCGGAACATCTCTGCCACCGCTATTTACAGCGGAATGACAAAACAGGAAATAGACCGGTTATTAGATAATGCAGCGCATGGGCATTACAAACTACTATACGTATCACCCGAAAGGTTGAAAACGGAAATTATGAAAGCGCGGATAGAACGCATGAATATCCAACTCATCGCTGTAGATGAGTCCCATTGTATTTCGCAATGGGGGTATGACTTTCGCCCGGCGTATTTGGAGATTGCCGCTATCAGGGAGCAATTGCCCGACGTCCCGGTTATTGCCCTGACGGCAACGGCAACCAAGGAGGTAGTAAAAGATATTCAGGATAAACTGTTGTTTAAGAAAGGACAGGTCTTTCAAAAGAGTTTTGAGCGAAAAAACCTAGCGTATGCTGTCCTGTACGAAGAGGGAAAGGAGGAGCAATTGGTCAAAATACTCAATGCCGTGCCCGGCTCCGGCATCGTCTATGTACGCAGCAGGAAGAAATGCAAAGAAATCGCCTGGTTACTCAACCGCAATAAAATATCCGCCGACTTCTACCACGCCGGACTGACACCGGAACAACGGGATAAAAAACAAGCCGCCTGGATGAAAAACCACCCACGCATCATGGTCAGCACCAATGCTTTTGGGATGGGAATCGACAAGCCCGATGTAAGGATTGTCGTACACCTTGACCTGCCGGATAGCTTAGAGGCGTATTTTCAGGAAGCCGGAAGAGCCGGCAGGGATGGTAAAAAGGCGTATGCAGCCCTGCTTTACAACTCCAATGACAAAATCCGGTTGGAGAATAGCTTCAAAACGACCTTCCCTCCTCTTGAAGAAGTATTACGGGTATATCAGGCGCTCGGCAGCTACTTC
>JALVDO010000199.1 GCA_027008975.1 Saprospiraceae bacterium
ACTGCTATTCTTCGCAGGCTGTGTCCTGATATCGACATCGGTATGGCGCACGGGCAGATGGAGTCAAAGCAACTTGAGCGGACACTGCTGGACTTTATTGATAAGCGGTACGATGTGTTAATCTCTACCAATATTATTGAGACAGGGCTGGATATTCCCAATGCCAATACGATGATTATCAACAATGCCCACCAGTTTGGGATGAGTGATTTGCACCAGCTAAGAGGGCGCGTCGGTCGCTCGAATAAAAAAGCATATTGTTATTTGTTTAGTCCGCCAATGTCCGTACTCAGCTCCGATGCTCGCAAGCGATTGAAGACGCTGGAGGAGTTTTCAGACCTTGGCAGTGGCTTCAATATTGCCATGAAGGACTTAGATATTCGTGGTGCAGGTAATCTGCTTGGTGCGGAACAAAGCGGCTTTATCACCGACATCGGCTACGAGACCTATCAGCGGATTTTGGCTGAAGCCATTCAGGAATTGAAGGAAAACCAATTCAGAGAACTATTTCAAGAGGAACTCGCACAAGGGCGCGATTTTGTCCATGATGTCCAGATCGATACCGATGTGGAGATGTTGATTCCGGATGATTACGTCAGTAATACACAGGAGCGATTGAGCTTATATACTCAACTAGATGCCATCACCAAAGAAGAGGACTTGGAGGCTTTCGCCAAAATGTTAAAAGACCGATTTGGACCCATTCCCAAAGCCGTTTTTGAGTTGTTCCACGGCTTGCGCTTACGCTGGATTTGTCGCCGCCTTGGCTTCGATCGCGTCATTTTGAAAAACAACAAACTCCGGTGCTATTTTATCGAAAACCCGCAATCTGCTTTTTACGAAAGTGCTACTTTCAATCGCATCATGCAATTTATGGCAAAAGGGGCTCTTGGAACCCGTATCGCCATGAAGCAGACCGGCAAGCGCCTACTCTTAGTCAAGGAGAAAGTGCCAACACTAAAGGCGGCTCGCAAGGTATTGGATGGATTGGTGGATAAGATGTAGGAATTATTAGACTACTCCTATAAAATGAGAACAGGGCATCCGCTGAGAAGCGGCGCCCTGTCTAACCCCAAAAAACCAAATGAAAACAATCTACATATTGAAATGTAAATATTTTTTTATGTCTAACTTATTTTATAATAAGAACAAATCTTTTTAGAAAAGGTTGCAAATTCACATTTGATTTGTTTCCTTTCGATGAGGCAAAGATAAGACCTTTTTTACATTAAATCCAAATAAATAGCTCATTTTTTTTAAAAAAAATTAAAGGATTTACTTTTTGTCAAGCAAAAGACTATTGGTAAATTATAAATATTACTTTTTGGTAAGTGTAAATGTTTGTTTTTCAGCGATATGTTTGCTGTTTAGGAAGGTGATTTCAATTTCGAGTGCTTCGGGAATTTTTTTTGTATTTTTTGATTCCAGTAAAATACTATAGATTTTCCCCTCATCAATTTTTTGTCCTGCAAGCGCATTTTTTATACTTACCTCTTGATTATTGATGACTAATTGGGTTAAGGTAATGCTTGGTCCATTGTTTTTAATTTTCAGAAAGGCATCTCTTCCCAATGGGGCGATTTGATAAGAGTGGATGGATAAAGCACCTTTTTTGTTGTTTTTTGAGCGAACACCTCCTTTATTCTTTGCTTTAAGTAGTTTTCTTAGTATCAAAAGTAGTAGTAGTACGCCAAAGCCTACAGCCGCCATTAATTTCTGGTCAGGTGTTAATTGTTGTAGGAAGTTGCGCAGGATGTCCCACCACTTTTTCAAAAACTCAAGGATGCTATCCATGTATTTACAATTTTAGCAGTTGGTAAATGTCTTTTTTTTTCAATTCAGCAACACTTTCTCCATTTAATGCTGCCAGTGTTAAGTCTTCAATGCCGGATCGAATAAGCCGTAAGACCGGAAAGCCGATGCCCGCTCCCATTCGGCGTACTTGCCTATTCTTTCCCTCCGTAAGGGTAATCTCGAGCCAAGAAGTAGGGATGCTTTTCCTATACCGAACGGGCGGATGACGCTCCGGAATATTTTTTGGCTCCTTTATTAGTTTGGCTATTGCTGGGGCTGTGTAATGTGGTTTTTTATTAATGCGAATCATCATGCCCTTTCTCAGGGTATCCAAATCTTTTTCTTCGGGGATACCTTCCACTTGTATTTGATAAGTGCGGTGGTGCCGATACCTTGGGTCGAGTAACCGGTGGTTTAGTTTTTTATCGTTGGTCAATAGTAAGAGGCCCTCGCTATCCTTATCTAAACGCCCAACCGGATAGAGGTCTTTAGGGAATTCACCCAATGAGGCAAGCGTCGTTTGTCCGGGCACCTCTTGAGTGAACTGACACAATACATTATAGGGTTTATAAACAATGATATACCGAAAATGCACTTTTTACCTTCTGAATTTACTCTTCCTTCTGCGTTTGATCCTTCTTCCTGCACCGCCTCCCATTCCTCCGGGGCCACCTTCCATTTTAGTGAACTTATGCATCATCTTACGCATTTGCTCGAAGTCCTTTATGAACCGGTTGATTTCCTCCATCGACTTTCCACTACCACGTGCAATTCTCTTTTTTCGGCTAGTATTGATTAACTCCGGGTTGGAGCGTTCAAGTGGTGTCATTGAGAAGATTATAGACTCAATTTTATCGAAAGCACTATTGTCAATATCGATATTTTTCATCATTTTTCCCATACCGGGAATCATCTTTATCAGACTTTTGAGGTCACCCATTTTCCTAATTTGACCTATTTGACTGAGAAAGTCGTTGAAGTCGAATTTATTTTTACGGATTTTCTTTTCTAAGCGTTTGGCTTCTTCTTCATCGAATTGGCTTTGTGCTTTTTCGACGAGGGAGATAATATCGCCCATCCCGAGGATTCGTTGTGCCATTCTGTCGGGGTGGAAGATGTCAAGTGTATCCATCTTTTCGCCCATACTGACGAATTTGATAGGCTTGCCAACGGTGTATTTGACGGAAAGTGCTGCTCCACCACGAGTGTCACCATCCATCTTTGTCAATACGACACCATCGTAATTGATGACCTCATTGAATGCCTTGGCGGTATTGACGGCATCTTGTCCCGTCATGGCATCTACGACAAATAGCGTTTCATTAGGACTAATAGCATTCTTGATGGCAGAGATTTCTTTCATCATCGCTTCATCAATGGAGAGCCGCCCCGCTGTATCTACGATGACGACATCATAGCCATTTTCCTTGGCGAATGCAATTCCACTAAGTGCAATTTCGACAGGGTTTTTATTCTCCGGCTCCTTGTAAAAGCCTGCTTTAACCTGTTCGGCAATAACACCCAATTGGTTAATCGCAGCAGGACGATAGACGTCACAAGCGACCAATAAAGGCTTCTTTTTTCTTTGTGTGATTAGAAAGTGAGCGAGTTTTCCGGAAAAGGTCGTTTTACCGGAACCCTGCAGCCCGGCGACGAGCACGACTCCCGGGTCACCCTTGATGTTGATACCGGCGGTCTGCCCGCCCATCAATTCCGTCAATTCGTCCATGACGATTTTGACCATCAACTCTCCCGGCTTGATAGATTTTAGGATATTTTCCTGTCCTAAAGCCTTGTCTTTAACTCTGTTGGTAAAGTCCTTTGCTATTTGGTAATTAACGTCGGCTGCGACCAATGCACGGCGAATCTCCTTGACCGATTGTGCAATGTTAATCTCCGTTAATTTACCTTCTCCCTTGAGCGTCTTAAATGCTCCTTCTAACCTGTCACTTAAATTATCAAACATAAAAATTGTTATTCTTTTTACAAAAAGCGCTACAAAGATACGGATATTTGTATGGAAAACTCAAATCTCCGTTGTAATTACCTTAAAAATTAGAATTAGAAAATTTAAAATGAAAAATTCAAAATTTAAAATTTAAAATCGAGGATGCTGCCCTGTGCTGATAACACGGTTCATCAGTACAACGCAGTTCGTCAGTAGTAGGATTCCATTTTCAAAACCAATTTCACTTTTACCTTTAGCCTTTTAAATTTAGCCTTTAGCCTTTCCCCTTTAGCCTTTAGCCTTTAAACTTTAGCCTTTTACCTTTAGCCTTTCCACTTTATACTTTAGCCTACTGACGAGGCTACGCCTGTCAGCATCTCTTGATTTAGCCTTTAAACTTTAGCCTTTTAAACAAACCCGCGAATC
>JALVDO010000200.1 GCA_027008975.1 Saprospiraceae bacterium
TATTATTGATGGCAATTGATGCCATTTCACTGTTTGCTATGGGGGAGGAGGAGTTTGATGATAAATATAACCGAAGGGGTAAGAAGCAAAAGCGCCGTGCAGACTATTCTCGAGATACAAGACGAGCAACGCCCGGAAGACGTGAATACCCGCAACGAAAAAGGAGGACAGCAGACATTCCTCGAAAAAAATCAACTCGAAGGAAACAAAAACGAGTTGTTAGTCCTTTTAAAGATACAGGGATAAAAAAGTATAAGGAGTTTGATTATGAGGGAGCAATTGAAGACTTTGAAAAAGCACTTAAAGTCATGCCGGATGATATCTCACTGTATTTCAATCTAGCATGTGCATATTCCCTTACAGAAAATGCAGAGAAAGCCTTTGAGAATTTGGACAAGGCTGTCAGTTTGGGGTTTGATGATTTTGATAAGATAAAAACACACGATGCCTTTGCTTATATTCGCGTTCTCCCCCAGTTTGAAGAGTTTGAGAAGAACGATTTTCAACTGGTGCGAAAGCTTAACCAGTCAAAGGAGGATTTGCTGAGTTCCTCTGGAGATATTTTACAACAACTCAACCGTTTGGCGGAGTTAAAAGAGAAAGGATTATTGACAGAAGAAGAGTTTAACATTCAAAAGAAAAAAATATTGAGCCATTAGGTATGATTGCAGAAACACTAATATCGGATATAATTGTCCCTTTACGTACCTCCGACACGGGTGAATACGCCTTGGAGTTGATGAATGAGTTTATCGTCCGTCATCTGCCTGTCGTCAACGATAAAGAGTTGCTGGGAGTCCTTTCTGAGGATGATATTCTGAATTTTGACCCCAAGCAGGCTGTTGGCTCTTATGCACTGTCATTACCCTGCCCAATGGTCAAGAATACTGACCATTATTACGAAATCATCAAAATGATGGCCAACCATAATCTAACCTGCGTGCCGGTCGTCAACGACGAATCGGAATATATCGGCATGATTACGATGGAGGACTTGGTTATTCGATTTGCCAACTCTCTTCCCTTCTCCGAGCCGGGAGCCATTATTGTACTCGAAATGAGCAAGCGCGATTATTCACTAGCTGAATTATCACGAATCGTCGAATCGGAGAATGCCGTTGTATTGAGTGCCTTCGTCGGCACCCATATCGACTCGACAAAGATAGATGTCACCCTCAAAATCAATCGCCAAAATGCCTTGTCTATCATGGCGGGTTTTGAACGCTTTGGTTATATCATTAAGGCATCCTACGCCGAGACAGAGTATTTCGATATTTTAAAGGATAGGTACGATTCTCTCATTAGCTATCTCAATGTATAAATGATAACGGTATTCGGCATTCGACATCACGGACCGGGGTCAAGCCTTAGTTTGCTGGAGTCATTATCGGATTATCAACCGGATTGCGTATTGGTAGAAGCCCCCGCAGAGGCCAATACACAACTATCATTCCTTGCCAATAAAGAAATTGAGCCTCCAATCGCCTTATTGGTTTATGATGAAAAAAATCCGGAAAAGGCAGCCTATCTCCCATTTGCAAACTTTTCGCCGGAATGGCAGGCTTTCCAATACAGCATACAAAACGATATAAGAATACATTGTATAGACCTGCCCATGTCCAACCAAATGGCTTTGTCCGATCAAGATGATTTGCTTAGCGCAAATGCGAATGAGGCTGCTATTGCAAAAGACCCGCTTGGGTATTTAGCGCACCTTCGGGGCTATCAGGATAGTGAGCAATGGTGGAATGATACCTTTGAAGAAAGCCAAAGAGGAGCAACTATCTTCCCTGCTATCATCCAACTCATATCGACCATTCGCAAGGAAACAAACCGGACAGAAAGCAGAGAAACGCTGATTAGAGAAGCCTATATGCGTAAGCAAATACGCACCTTTATGAAAGAAGGGTATCAACGGATAGCAGTTGTATGTGGAGCATGGCACGCTCCCATCCTTGAAAACACCCTCCAGTACAAAATGAATGCCGATAATAAGATACTGCGGGGCTTACCCAAAATAAAGGTGAAAGCAACGTGGATACCCTGGAGCTACGAACGACTATCTAAATTATCGGGCTATGGAGCCGGTGTGCTGTCTCCCGCCTGGTACGAATTACTTTTTTCCTTTCCCGACACACCTGAAACGACATGGATGAGCAAGGCATCCATTTTACTTCGCAAGGAGGGCTTTGCATCCTCCCCCGCTCACTCAACCGAAGCCATCCGACTTGCGCAAACACTCGCCACAATGCGAGACAAACGCATACCCGGGCTGAGTGAGTTGGAAGAGGCCGCCCTCGTAGTTTTTTGTAATGGTGAGAAAACGCGGATGAAAACTATTCGCCGTCAGTTAATCATCGGAAATAAAGTGGGAAGTATTCCCCCTAAGCTCACTAGCTTGCCCATACAAAAAAACTTTCTGAAGCTCATCAAATCGACCCGGCTCACCAAATACTGGGAGGCGACAGGAAAATATTGGCTCAAGGCGAATAAAGCGAATCCAAGAGGAGGGCTTGACCTCCGAAATGCAAACGACCGGCTCAAAAGCCACTTTTTGCATCAACTGAATATTTTGAATGTCCATTGGGGGAAAGTCATGGATAAATCGGGGCTGGAAAAAGGCAGTTTTAAAGAATTTTGGCAACTGGAGTGGGATCCACTATTTATCATCCGGATTATTGAATCCGGAAAATGGGGAAATACTGTTTACAATGCAGCACTTTCGAAGACAATAGAAGAGGCTAACAATAGCACCCGTCTGTCCGAAGTGGTCACACTGATGGATAATGCATTAAAAGCCGGTCTGGAAGCCGCCATCCATCCGCTAGTCGATAAAATGACAGATCTGCTGGCAGAGACAGAAGACTGCCTGATACTCATGGAGAGCCTGCCTGTATTTGTTAATATTCTTGAATATGGCGATGTCCGCAAAACGGATTTACTGGCAGTAGAGCATTATGTTTCTCAGATTGTACCGAGAATCTGCATTGAGCTACCGGGCTATTGCCACTATCTGGATGCCGAAGAAAGTAAAAAAGTACAAACCCAAATCACAAGGAACAACACCGCTCTAAAAATACTGGAAAATGAAGCGTTTTTATCGAAGTGGGAAAAGACACTTTCGTTGTTGGCAGACGTCGAATTCATTACTCCCGAGGCAAAGGGTATTGCCTCCCGTCTTTTATTCGACCAAAACAAAAGCAGTTTGGAGACAACCGCAAAAAGGATGAGTCTCGCATTATCCATCGGGAATAACCCTCCGCACATAGCCAGATGGTTAGATGGCTTCTTGGATGGTAGCGGCTTGTTGCTGATTCACTTCCCGCCTTTATGGAACCTGATTGACCAATGGATAAGTCAGGTGCCTACCGATGCGTTCCTTCCCATTCTTCCGCTATTGCGCCGTACGTTCGCAAAATTTTCCGATAGAGAGCGTTCTAAGATGATGAAGCTCGCCAGCACTCCGGGATTACAATCAAAGACCGGTGAAGAGGATGAACAAATTCAACGGAGCGATGATTTCTCCCCTTATGAACAGACCGTTATCCCGACTATGAGAAAAATTCTCGGTGCGTGAGCTTTCTCCAAGCTTTATGGTATCCTAACAATAACCCTATTTACTCCCCACTCACATTTCCCATTTTAATGGCCACAAAATGAGCGTTTAATTCGTCGGTATCGATATTATTAATACTGATGACTTCCGGAAAATCTTCTGCCCAGGGGGTGCTTGGATCCGAGAATTTATAGGCGGTATCCACAAAACACTAAGTGCAATCACTCAGGATAAGCTACCTTTTTGATGGCTTTGGCAGTGGTTTTTTTACTTACCTATTGGGGGTTAATAAAGAATGCCCGCTCCTCACACCATACACCGAGTGGCGTCAGTTGTCCTGCCTCCCATTCTCCAAAAAAAGTTATTTCCCAGCCTCCGCTAAATGCCAAAATCTGCCAGGCGGTTTCTTCCTCACAGGTAACCTGGATAGCATTCCCATTCCTATCTTGCAAAGTAAGGGTTTCGTTATTCATGTGAGGAATTACCCAGTGAAAGAGTATCGGGAAGTTTAACAAAATGGGATTTAATGCCTTTGCTGTCGCATAATGCTTTAGAAATTGTTCGATATTTTCATAACCACCTGCCGGGTGGTGTTGGGTAT
>JALVDO010000201.1 GCA_027008975.1 Saprospiraceae bacterium
GTGAGGGATAGTAGCGGTATGTGCGACGATAGGAGCACATAGTAGCGGATAGCCCGACCCTTTGCGGCGGATTTGCAGGGAGGAAAAGGGGCACGCCCAATAAAAAAAAATAGATTATTTAATAATAGATGGAGGAGGAGCAATTCAATTCCATCGGCCAAAACACATTTAATTATGAATTCTAATGCAAACAGGAAAGACCTCGTTGTCGCTTTGGACATAGGTACGACGAAAGTGTGTGCAATAGCAGGCCGAAAAAATGAGCATGGACAACTCGAAATCCTTGGTTTCGGGAAGGTCTCATCAGAAGGCGTCCTTAGGGGTGTCGTTACGAACATTGAGAAAACTGTAAATGCTATTTCAGAGGCTGTGGCTATCGCCAAAGAAGCTGCCGGAGAGGACTTTAAGTACGTCCATGTCGGTATCGCGGGTCAGCACATTAAGAGTCTGCAACATCGGGGGATTTTGACACGTGACAACAATTTGTCAGAAATCAGTCAGGCGGATATCGACCAGTTGATAGGCGATATGCACAAGCTGGTATTGCCTCCTGGCGACAAGATTATCCACGTGATTCCACAGCAATACGTCGTGGACAACGAACAGGGTATTAATGACCCCATCGGGATGTCCGGCATCCGGCTGGAAGCCAATTTTCACATCATCACCGGGCAGATTTCCGCCTCCAACAATATTACACGGTGTATTGAGCGAACAGGATTGGAGGTTGCCAACCTGACACTGGAGCCCATCGCCTCTGCCGCCTCTGTATTGAGCGAGGAAGAAATGGAAGCGGGTGTTGCCCTTGTAGATATTGGCGGTGGTACGACGGATATTACCATCTTTCAGGATGGCATTGTTCGCCATACGGCAGTCATTCCACTCGGAGGGAATATCATCACAAAGGACATCAAAGAAGGCTGTAGCGTGATGATGCATCAGGCAGAAAAATTGAAAGTAAAATTCGGTTCGGCATTGGCCTCTGAAGTATATGATAACAGGGTAATATCCATTCCGGGACTCCGCGGGCGCGAGCCGAAAGAGATAGCGGAGAAGAATCTCGCTCATATTATTCAGGCGAGGATGGAGGAGATTTTGGATTACGTCATCTGGGAGATTCGCCGTTCCGGTTACGATGGAAAACTAATTGGAGGAATCGTCCTGACAGGTGGTGGGTCGTTGCTCAACCACGTTGAGAAGTTGTGCCAGTTACACACGGGCATGGAGACGCGCATTGGTATGCCTATCGAGCGATTGGCGCATGGGTACAGCAAGCACCTGAGCAGTCCGATATATGCAACGGGATTGGGTCTGTTGATTAAGGCCATTGAGGATTTGTCTTCAGGAGCGATTACTTATCCGGAGGAAACCATTGCCGAAGTGTCAGAAGAGGCAGCCGAGCAAGAGCCTGCTGCCAATCGGGAAGCATTGGAGGATAAGTGGTACGAGCAGATTTTTAGAAAGACTAAAGAATGGTTTGAGACGGAGCCGGATTCCCGGTTTTAGGTTTTAGTATTCTTAGTTACAAATAAATAACCATTTCAAAGGAAGGATCAACTAAACATTAACTTACTGATACAATCCAACCTTAGAAGTAAAAAAAAACAGCGATTATGATGTTTGATATGCCAAAATACGAAAGTCCAATCATCAAAGTTATTGGAGTAGGTGGCGGAGGAAGTAATGCCGTCAACAATATGTTTAAACAAGGGATTGTAGGGGTGGATTTTGCCATCTGCAATACCGATTCTCAAGCGATGGAGGTGAGTCCCATTACGACGAAACTGCAGTTGGGTCCCAACTTGACGGAAGGACGCGGTGCGGGGTCTAAACCCAACGTCGGGAAGGACGCCTGTCTGGAGTCTATTGAGGATATTCAGAAGTATCTTGCCAATGACTGCAAGATGTTATTTATCACTGCCGGAATGGGTGGAGGTACCGGAACGGGTGCTGCGCCAGTCATTGCCAAGGTCGCCCGCGAAATGGGTATCTTGACGGTGGGGATCGTTACGACTCCTTTTATCTTTGAGGGGCGCAAGCGTACCGCTCACGGAAAGGAGGGATTGGAAGAACTGAAAAAATATGTCGATACCCTGATTGTCGTATCCAATGACAAATTGCGTCAGATATACGGCAATTTGAGCATTTCGGAGGCTTTTGCCAAAGCGGACAATATACTGACAACGGCAGCTAAGGGCATCGCGGAGATTATCACCGTACCCGGCTATGTCAATGTTGACTTTGAAGATGTCAATACCGTTATGCGAGATAGTGGAGTCGCCATTATGGGGACGGCTATTGCCGAAGGTGAAGACCGAGCCAAGCGGGCGGTTGATGAGGCATTGAACTCTCCTCTCTTGGAGGATAACAGCATCAAAGGGGCAGAAAACATCCTGCTGAATATCACTTCCGGTAAGAAAGAAGTCACCATGGACGAAATCTTTGAAATAACGGAGTTCGTGCAGGAAGAAGCGGGCTTTGGTACCAATTTGATTTGGGGTAATTGCCACGATGCCTCTCTGGATGATGCAATTTGTATCACGGTCATTGCGACTGGCTTTGAGAACAAAAACAACGTTCACAAAGACGAGTCGAAGAAGCGTATTGTCGTCGCTCTGGATGAGGATGAGGATAAGCAAAACAGCCCTAGTGGTTTGGCAGATGTTGGCTTTCAGTCTTCAAATGTGGCTGGCGAGCGCACCATTGAATTCGATGATGTGCGGGAGGATTTGCGCCGATTCAATAACCATCAGATGTACTCTTATGACGAGCCTTATGTGAAAAACGATCCGGAGCTGACGGAGGACGAGAGGGCGCGCCAAGCATATCTTGAAGCGGAACGCAAGCGCCGCGAAGCACTACGGACACAGCAATTTAAGCTGAATAATCCGAAGGCAATCAACGAGCTGGAGAGCAAGCCGGCATATCTGCGAAGGGGTGTTCAACTGGAGCAAACGCCAAAGTCAGACCAGCCGACTATTTCCAAATGGGCATTGAAGGAAGACGGAGGCGACATTGATACGGATGGCAATTCCTATCTGCACGACAATGTGGATTAGTCGCCTTTTTTACCGCTGTTTTTTTCTTAAATAATCTATTTTCGATTGTAGAGCGGAGGACTTTATAAGTTTAAATTTGAAAGTCCTTTGGCAGTGCAATCCCGTATTGCTATACTTTAAGATCTATCTGTTTGCAACAAAAGAGGTGCTCCCTTCTCCGAGGGAGGCCTCTTTGCTTTTTATCACTCCTCATTATAATGCCGATACCTCTTACTAGCTTTATCCTCACAAATATAGGACAGATCCGGACCATATATTGCCATATAGTCTCTATAGACCTGGTCGCAATCGGATTCGTTATAGTGATTGATGATGGTCAGTTTTCCCGCGTTTAAGAAGCTTTTTGCGCCGGCGACATCCCACCAGTTTTTATCATCGGGATAGGATTCATATAGTACACCATCAAAATCATTGGCTCCATCAACGGTGTTTTTGGCCATGCACTTCATGCCTTTGGCGTGGACGTATTCGCACAATGCCTGATAATAAGCGATGCCTTCCGCTTTGGTGACGTGAAAACCATATTCACTGCGAAGGTCATCATCATCGACCCAGTCCATATTGTCAAATTCGACCCAGTCGCATCCCCAATCGGCGATTTTGTCTATTCTGGCTTTCATGATGGAGAGGATGCCGGTGGTTGTTTCATCTACAAAATACTCGCCTGCCCACTGTCCCCATTGTTTGGATACGAGGTAGGGTTGCATTTCGGCAAAGTCATCCCGCCAGTCTTCCCCTGTGCCGATACTGATGTATGCACCGACTTCATTACCAGCTGCTTTAATGGCATTTATGGAGGCGGGGATATTGTCCTGAAAAGGATCGATTAGAACGTAGGCTTTTTTGGCATACTGAATAATATCGTCGATTTTATCCTCTTCATAATTTTCCTGATAGGCCTGATTGTAAACGGGTATTGCCTTCTCGCTACCGGAGGGTTTTTCGTTAGCGATGATAGGATTGTCCCTACTGGGGTCACAGGCTACGAATGTAAATGTGCTTAGAAGTAGAATGAAGAATAAGGTTGATTTGATATTATTCATGATTGTTTTTTTGTGTAAAAACGAACGAGGATGGGCGTTCCCTACTTTTTG
>JALVDO010000202.1 GCA_027008975.1 Saprospiraceae bacterium
CAATGCTCCTATCAGCATGACGGAGCCCCGAATTTGGGATGCTTTTTTTTCGTATTCCGCCGAGTGGCAGTAATCTAAATCTATTTCATCGGCATGGAAGGAGTAAGTATGGGCATCTTTGCGTGTGATTTTAACGCCTAATCCTGCTAATAAATCCAACAAACGCTGGATGTCTCTGATGTTTGGGATATTGGAGATGGTCACTTGCCGGGTGGTCAGTAGGGTCGCACAAATGACCTGAAGTGCTTCGTTTTTTGCCCCTTGTGGCTTTATGATGCCCGACAATTTTCTGCCCCCGATTACTTCAAAAGTATCTGACATTGTGTATCTGATTAGTTACAAAAAGAGAGGAGCAAAATTATCCCTGCTCCTCCCTTCAGTGTTTTTATACATCAAGAACAAAGACGTTACCACTTCTTTTTGTATCCACCTTTGTTAGATGATTTTTTTGACCGTTGTTGCTTCTTATTATTATCGTCCTTATTGGAAATTACACTATTGAAACTGGAGCGCTTTTTCTTCACTTTAGGATTGAGCAGAATATCCAGTGAGGCTGTATCGGGAATTTTTAACTTTCCTCTGGAAAGGGAGTGCAAGTCTCCGATAATCATTTCATCGTTTACGTAGTGTTCGCGACTCCATGTTTTATAGGCCAGTTTCATATAGTTGGCTATTGTCAGTGCAAAAGCTTCCCGCTTTTCCTTATCTTCGATTTGAATCGCTTTCTCAATCAGAATATGGACATTGTTACCGTAATGCCGGAAACGGGGCTTCGAGATAGGATAAGGAATTTTTGCCGGTTTTTTTTGCGCTTCTTCCTTGGTCACGATTAGTCCTTCCGGTGGTTTCACATCAATATCATAATTTGCTATCCTGAAAAGATGCTTCCATAACCGCTCTTTATAATCCTGAATATTTTTACTTTGCGGGTTCATTTGCATCATCAATACTATGATGCGCTCTGCAAAGGCTTGGCGCTTTTCCGGGTCTTCTATCGTCTTAGTGTAGTTAATCAGGCTTTGGACGTGTCGTCCATAAGCCGGGATGACTAAATTTTCTTTTTCGGAGTTGTACTCCATCATTTGTGCATGCATTTTATTGTGAATTTTTTTATTCTACTGTTACAGATTTTGCCAAATTTCTAGGCTGATCGACATTACAACCGCGCAATATGGCGATGTAATAAGAGAGCAATTGCAGAGGAATAACGGAAAGTAAAGGCACAAGAGGCTCTACGGTATCCGGTATTTCAATGACGTGATCTGCTATCTCTGAAATCGTTTTTTCACCTTCGATTACGATGGCAATTACATAGCCCTTGCGGGCTTTTACTTCCTGAATATTACTAATTATTTTTTCATACGCACTCTTGTTTGTCGCAATGACAAAGACGGGCATATTCTCATCAATTAGGGCAATCGGCCCATGTTTCATTTCTGCTGCCGGGTATCCTTCGGCGTGAATATACGAAATTTCCTTGAGTTTTAATGCTCCTTCGAGCGCAACCGGGAAATTATAGCCTCTTCCGAGGTATAAAGCATTGGTTTTGTCCTTTATTTCGTTGGCAATATACTTAATGTGGGCTTCATTTTGGCTCAATACCTGACTGATTTTTTTGGGGATTACTTTTAGTTCAAAGAGCAATTGCCGGTAATAATCTTCGGAAATGGTATTGCGCAATTTTGCCAGTTTTAGCGCCATTAAGGTCAATAAAGTCACTTGCCCTGTGAATGCTTTTGTGGAGGCTACTCCAATTTCCGGTCCGGCATGGATATAAGAGCCTGCATCCGTCAGTCTCGCAATTGATGAGCCGACTACATTGACAATGCCGTAAGTCAGTGCCCCTCTCTCCTTTGCCAACCTTAAAGCTGAAAGGGTATCGGCGGTCTCACCTGATTGGGAGATGGCAATGACTACGTCATTTTCGGTCAGTACCGGATTGCGGTAGCGCAATTCTGAGGCGTATTCTACTTCTACGGGAATGCGAGCCAGTTCTTCAAATAAGTATTCTCCAATCAGGGCGGAGTGCCAGGATGTACCACAGGCTGCCATTATAATTCTGGATGCATTGGTGAATTTTCCTTCGTACTGATTGACGCCGCCAAGGTGTACCCAACCTTCTTCTGCGTTGATTCTACCTCGCATACAATCCGCGACTGTCGCAGGTTGTTGGTGAATCTCCTTCATCATGAAGTAATCGTAGCCCCCTTTCTCCAGTTCTTCAATATTCATATCCACTTCCTGAATGGTCGGACTTTGGATAATATTGTCGATACTTTTTACCTCAATGGGTTTGCCCAATTCGACAACAGCGATTTCTTCCTCGTTGAGGTATATCATTTTTTTAGTGTATTCAATCAAAGGAGTCGCGTCGGATGCGAGGTAATACTCCTCGTTACCTATCCCAATAACCAAAGGGCTGTCTTTACGAGCAGCAACTATTTTGGTGGGATTATCCTTGTCGATAACTACGATAGCGTACGCGCCAACAACACGTGTGAGCGCTTCCCTAACGGCATCTTCCAAAGATAAATCGTCTCTTTTTTGGAGTTCTTCGATTAGGTGAACCAATACTTCGGTGTCTGTTTCCGAATCAAAATGGTGCCCCAACTCCTTCAACGCGCTTTTGAGGTATTTGTAGTTTTCGATAATGCCATTGTGTACCAATGCCAATCGGCTATTGCCCGACTTATGTGGATGGGCGTTGGTGTCATTGGGCTTACCGTGGGTTGCCCAACGAGTGTGACCGATGCCAATATTACCGATTGTGTCTAAGGGAGACGCGTAAGCTTCCAAGTCGCTTACTTTTCCGGCTTTTTTGAAAACTTTGAGTTCATTGTTCAAAATGGCAATACCGGTACTGTCATATCCTCTGTACTCTAATCTCTTCAATCCATTAATGATAATGGGAAATGCCTCTTTTTTTCCGAGATAAGCTACTATTCCGCACATTTGTTTTTAATTTAGCTATAACCACTCGATTTGTAAGGAGGGTTACATTTTGTTTTTAATAAATAAATAGGGTAACCACTTATGTGAATACCATTTTTGCCCAAAAATGGATACACGAATGTAGTAACATTTTTTTGATTTAAGTCATGAGGTGGTAAATAGTTACTAAATAAATAAGTCCTTATTTCGGGTCAGTAAAGCTAACTTTTAGTTCCATTGGGTATTGAGAATGTCCGGCACCATACAGCGCCACTCGATTCGGTGTTGTCGCTGATTGGTAACATCCGAGGTATATCTCATTGGGGGCTTCCCCATCAATTATTTTTTGCAAATGATTGGAGATGTTTAGTTCGTAATAATCGGGCTCACCACTCTCTCCTTTGACGATGACTCCACCGAATACCAAAGCTGTAGAAGATGCTGAAAAAGCGAAATCCTGAACCTCCTGTAAATCGCCATTTTCATCGCGATACATCACAACCATTTGTTCTACGGGGTCATTGTAGAAAGTATTATCTCCCAGTTTTGCGATATATACTTTTAGAACGGCTTTGTTAATGATTTTGTTTTCCAAATCAAATAAACTGGGGAGGGTAATAACCGTGTTCAGTCCGGCTAAGCCCTGAACGAAGGAAATGCTGTCTCCTAAAGTTGGCGTTTCCAAAAAAGGTTCTACTGCAGCGTGCCGATAATCGTGGTAGTACTGTGCGGTGCGTACCCTAAAGTCGTTGAATGAGAACTTGTATTGCCCCAAATGCCCTGAATCATCTTTGAAATAAACGTAAATGCCTCCTAATGCATCCCCTCGCCCCTGCGATAACTTATTGAATGCAATAATTCCACTATTTCGGGATGTGGAGCTAATTTGAATACCGTTAAAGAAGTCAAGGAAGGTGCTGTCTAGAAGATAAACAAGGGAGTCGGCGTTCATGAGTCGTTGTCCAAAAGCTTCATCCAGCTTGAATCGGACATGCTTAAACTTAATAGTGTCCGGGTCGAGGTCGAAATCAAACTCATTGGTATAGTCAATGGTTGCAGTGTTTTCCACACGAGGAAAATAATAGAATCGCTGGTCTAAACCGCGAAACGGATTGAGCTTGGGCGTAAAGTTGGAATAATAGTCCTGATTTGCGTCCAAGCGCATATCGAGCTCGTTGAAATGGAGGTCAAATACTTCGTTTATAAAACCATAG
>JALVDO010000203.1 GCA_027008975.1 Saprospiraceae bacterium
TATATCCATGTAAACACAGCCAAGGCTATTACACAGGCGGTTATAATGGCTGAAAAATTTGGCATTAAGCCAGTCATTATAGGAGGCAATGAAAGTTGGATGATTACGGACTTTCTGAAAGAACACAAAATCGCTATCATTCTGAACAAAACACACCAATTGCCGGCCAGCGCAGATGATGACATTGCACAGCCATTTAAGACACCGGCAATACTACAAAAAGCCGGAATACCCTTTTGCCTGTCTATGAATGGCGGTTGGTCGTCGTGGCAATCGAGGAATCTCCCCTTTCAGGCCGGGCAGGCGGTCGCTTATGGTCTGGATTACGAGGATGCGGTACGGGCAATCTCCCTGAATGCAGCAAAAATTCTTGGTGTTGATAATCAACTTGGATCCATTGAAGTAGGAAAGGATGCAACGCTTTTCATCTCGGAGGGGGATGTATTGGATATGCGAACATCCAAGGTAACCAAAGCCTTTATTCAAGGTAGAGACATTAATTTAGACAACAAGCAAAAAGAACTGTACAGAAAATTTGAGTTGAAGTATCATCAGCGGTAAATACCCACCTTTGCGTGCCCCGATCTTCCTCCGTCAGCTCAGGGTACGCAAAAAATATTAGGCTTAATAAATAATTTCCCCTTCAGATTATCATAATTCAGACGGGTCGCTCGTTTCATAAAAAACGACTTCTCATGCGAAAAATAATAGCACTTCTATTACTGCACTCCTTTTTGTTCTCCAGCTACCTCCAATCACAATGTATTAGTGGTAATTGCTATTCCGGATACGGTATTTTTATCTATGAAGGAGGCGAAAAGTACGTGGGAGACTTCTCGCGGGCAAAACGCCACGGTTATGGCGAATACTTCTATAGCAATGGTAGTAAATACACGGGATACTGGCGAAAAAACAAGCGACACGGGCAGGGGAAAATGACCTTTTTAGATGGTCACACTCAGGAAGGTATCTGGTCTAAAGACAAATTAAAAAATGAAGATAATCAAACTGCCTTAACCGCAAGAGGAGGAACACCCTCCACCCACCCCACCGTAAAATACGGTTGTGTCTCCGGTGATTGCCAAAACGGACAGGGCACCTATATCTACCCTAATGGCGCTGTCTATGTGGGCACTTTTCATCGGGGAGAGATACATGGCTCAGGCGTATGTTATTATCCGGATGGAAGTAAATACGAAGGACAATGGGTGCACCGTTTCCCCGAAGGTATAGGGACTAAAACCTACGCAGGCGGAAAAAAAAGAAGCGGCAGGTGGTATAGAGGCAAGCCAGTGGATGAAAAGAATCGCCCCATCTCTTCAAATGCGCTGGAGCGGGAAATAGATGCAGAATCCATCGTTGTACAATCGGGCTGCATCCAGGGTAATTGTGAGACGGGAAAAGGAATATTTGCCTACCCCGACGGAAGCCGCTACGAGGGCAACTTTCTCAATGGATACCCGGAAGGAGAGGGAACTTTCTACTACCCCAACGGTGATTTGTATGCCGGCTCATTTGCACATGGTCTTAAAAACGGCAAAGGACAGATGCGTTATGCCAACGGCAAAGTGAAAACCGGACAATGGCGCGAAGGAGAATACCTGTCCACTAGGCAAAAAATAACCAAAGGTTGTGTCAAAGGGGATTGTGAGTCGGGTTATGGTACTTATATCTTCAAAGATAACGCAGTTTACTCCGGTCGCTTCAAGGAAGGCTACCCCGATGGAAAAGGAACGGTGCGTTACAAAAATGGCGAACGGTACGATGGCTCCTTCAAAAAAGGGGCATTTGATGGATTTGGGACGCTTATCACATCCGATGGGAAAACTTATTCCGGCAAATGGGAAAACGGTGTATTCACCGGTAATGAAAGGATTATTGACCCGCCGAGGTCACAAAAAAGAATAAAAATATGGGCACTGATTATTGGCATTGCCAGTTACAACCACATGCCCACTTTGCACTTTACAGATGATGATGCCTATCGTATGTATGCCTTCCTCAAAAGTCCCGAAGGCGGGGCGCTGCCCGACGAGCAAATTAGCATTCTGGTTGACGAAGACGCCACCAAGCGAAAAATTCTAAAAAAACTCAGAGCCATCTCCTCACAAGCAGGGCCAAACGACCTGGTACTATTGTATTACTCCGGACATGGAATAAAGGGGGCGTTTTTGCCCATAGACTTTTTCAATGGCGAAAACCAATTAAAGCACAGCGAAATTGCCGCTATTCTGGACAGAAGTCGCGCTAAAAACAAATTAGTCATCGCCGACGCCTGTCACTCCGGAAGCTGGCTGACAGCCAAAGGAGACGGCAGACCCCGGCTGGAACAATTCTATAAATCGCTCGCAGAGGCCAAGCCCGGGACGGCGCTTATCATGTCTTCCAAGTCAGAGGAAACCTCCCTCGAATCGAGTGGCTTGCGTCAGGGAGTTTTTACGCACTACCTCATCCGTGGGATGAAGGGCGAAGCGGATACCAACGGCGACTTCCTCGTTAGTGTCGATGAGTTGTATCGCTTTGTTGCCAAGGGCGTTCGTGAGTATACCGGCAATCGACAATCGCCCATTATCAAGGGAAAATACGATAGGAACATGCCCGTCGGTGTGAAGCGGGAGTGATTAATCGTTCTACGGACGAATTCTATCAGGCTTTTCAACCACGCTGGAAGTTCACACTGAATCACCTGCCTTTTCAAGGTGTTCGCCCAATAAATTGAAGAGTGTGACCGTGATAAAAATAGCGCCCCCAGGAAAAATTGCCAACCACCAGGCATAAGTTGCCTCCCGCGTGCTATTCAGCATCGTCCCCCAGGTGACCATATCCGGAGGCAAGCCCACGCCGATAAATGACAACAACGCCTCCACCAGTATCGCACCTGCAATACCAAATGCAAGCGCAATCATAACCGGTCCTAATGCATTGGGAAGAGCGTGTTTCCACATGATTCGCCACTCACTAAACCCCAACGCTCTAGCCGCTTCGATGTATTCCATCTGCCGGATTTTCATCAGCTCCGCCCGCACAAATCTCGCAATTCCTGTCCAACTGATTAGCCCGATAATAATCATAATATTAAATAGCGAAGGCTTCCTGAATAAAGCAACCAACGACAATATCAATAGAAGCGCCGGAATGGAATTCAATACTTCAATAATCCTCAACACAATCGCATCTATCGGCAGGGTTATTTCCTTACGGAAAATGCGTACACGCTCTACCAATATCGCCAATAACCGAAACAAAAATACGATGCCTCCAAAGACGAGTAATCCAATTCCGATATTCACAAACAGCCCGCCTTTTTCGAAAGCGTAAGCCCGCGATGTGAAACCATAAAAAACGCCAAAAACACCCCCCAACAGGATAAAAACCAGCCGTAAGACAGTCGTCCTAAACTCAGTATTGCCATAATAACCGGCCAATAAGCCCATCAAAATGCCAATAATAGCAGCAACTCCCATTGCCAAAATTCCGACCAGTAATGCAGTGCGCGTGCCCGACACCATCCCGGCAAATACATCCCGCCCCAGATTATCCGTTCCCAGCCAATGCCTGAAATGAAGTGACGAAACCTCCTGCTCATCAAAAGGCGACTTAAAGCCTCCATTGGCTATATCCAGCGTATTATTAGAGTACGGAATGGGAGGAAAGACAACCCAGTCGTAATCCTGATTCTTCCATTTCTTCGAGACAAACCGGGCATCCCATTCCGACCATCCCAAATCGACAGCGTATTGTTTCAGGACGGGAAAATACACCGCTCCGTCAATTTTACAGATTATAGGACGCTCATTGGCAATAAAATCACCCAGTAGCGCAACCACAATCATCACCTTCAACAACCGGAAAGCCCAACGCGAAACCCTATGTTTTTTCTTTTCGTTCATTATTCTTTCCCTAATTTTATCCTGGGGTCTGCCATCGCATAAAGCATATCGGCAATCAAAATACCCAACATCGTCAATAAGGCTGCCAAAATCAAAATTCCAAAAACAACAGACCAGTCGTGCTGAATAATGGATTCAATCATCAACTTCCCCATACCCGGTATTCCGAATATCTGCTCAATCACCACCGAGCCGGAAATCGTCGCCGGCAGCAAAGATGCAAACAGCGTAATAATAGGGAAGAGC
>JALVDO010000204.1 GCA_027008975.1 Saprospiraceae bacterium
CAATACCACTTATGACTGGTATGTGCAGTCTGATTGTGGAGGTAGTGGTACTTCTGCCTGGGTGGGACCGAGTACTTTTACAACACTTTGTGGTGCTTTTAGCATACCGTACAGCAACGACTTCTCTGCTAATGCAGACTGCTGGACAGTACTTGACGCAAATGGAGATGGCAGTACATGGAGCCGAAGTAGCAGTTGTAACGGACAAGGACTACGTGCCACGTACAACGGCAGTAATGCCATGGACGACTGGGCATTCAGTCCTGATTTCACTCTTACAGGTGGTACGGAATATAAAGTTTCCTTTAGCTCCGGTAATAATAGCACTACCTATATAGAAAAGCTCGAAGTATTCCTAATGGATGGTACCGACCCGGCTACAGCTACAAAAGTACTGCTATACAGAGATGAAAACATCAATGATCAAGCCTGCTACCCGTCCGATATCTTCGTTAGTGCACCCGCCGGCTGGAGTGCCTATTATGTGGGCTTCCATGGCTATAGCGATGCAAACCAATTTTATCTCTATGTAGATGATTTTAGCATAGAGGTAGCTCCGGCCGTCAGCACACTAACACCGGAAAATAATAACGCTAACACCTGTGACTCTTATACGGTAAATGGTGTAGCGGGAAGCAACTGGCACCATATCTACAATGGTGGAAATATAGTGGCGTCCATCAACGCCAACGGGCAGGATCTTGGTACCGTATTTGTAGAAATGCGTGATAATGGAACTGCTATAGAAAAGGCAGAGGACACAGGAGCACCGGGGACACTAAGGAAAATCATGCCCAAATACTTTAACTTTGACGCGGATAACGTTTTTGCCAATCCCGTTACAGTTCGCCTCTATTACACTGATACAGAGTTGAATGATTTTAATGCTTTTAACCCCGTATCTTCACACACAGTATCCGATTTGGATGTCACACACTACGATGGTACTTTTGAAAACTGCTCGATTGACGATAATACCAGTGGTACTTCAACATTGATTGACAATGCCTCTATTTCAAATACAGCCGTTTCATCGGGCTTTTACCTCCAATTTGATGTAAGTTCATTCTCTGAAATATTCGCACACGAACCATCTTTGGGTGCATTGCCGGTGGAACTATTGTCTTTTACTGCAAAAGCACACCAAAAGGTTAATGTGATAACCTGGAGTACGGCGAGTGAAGCCAATAGTAAGTGGATGGTGATAGAGCGCTCGAAAGATGGAAGTCGAAATTGGCAAGAAATCGACAGAGTCTCAGGGCATCAAAATTCCACAGTTGTCAACAACTATGAAGTCATTGATGAAAATCCATTAGAAAAATCGTTTTACAGGATTCACTTTATTGATAATG
This sequence comes from Saprospiraceae bacterium, assembly GCA_027008975.1. Taxonomy (GTDB): domain Bacteria; phylum Bacteroidota; class Bacteroidia; order Chitinophagales; family Saprospiraceae; genus JALVDO01. The sequence continues at coordinate 1,353 of JALVDO010000204.1, forward strand.
ACGGGAAAGAAGAATATTCTTCTATCCGCATGGTGGTAAGAGAAAACACACTTGATGAAGTTGTAGGAGTCAGACCGATACCCGCAAAATCAGAAGTATTTATCACCATGAGAAGTACTATTTCGACTACTGTAAATATCGAAATATATGACATCTCAGGAAGGGTTGTTCAAAGTACAAACCGCGAAATAACTCCCGGCACAACAGATGTTAAAATTGATTTATCCAGTCTAAGTGAAGGACTTTATATTGCCAGAATATCCGGCGTGAAAATTAGTAAAACGATTTCCATCGTGAAGGAATAATATTGCCGCCTCCACTTTCCCAATTAAGACAACTGATTCAGTATAAGATAAGAGTCCCTGCTACAAATAGCGGGGACTCTTTTTTTGATTTCAGCTCACCCTCTACCCCTACTCCACCACCAACTTCCCAACCGCACCCTGTACGCCGTCCACCGCCACTTCGAAAAAGTAAATACCGCCCAACTCAAAGTGCCTGAAAAATGAAAGTAGCTATAAAAAAAACGATTTTTTCAAGAAAAAGTTTTACTTATAAGTAAAATACCTTACATTTGTAAAAAAGTTTTACTTATGAATGTCATTAAACGTCAAAAATACATAGATAGAACCATCCCTTTTATTGATAAAGACCTGATAAAGATATTTGTGGGGCAAAGAAGGGTTGGAAAATCTTACTTGTTGAAGATGATTAGAGACCATATTGTTGCCAAAAACAAAGATGCAAACATTCTCTACATCGATAAAGAAAATTACCAATTTGATTATATTAGAGATTATCACTCTTTGATAGCTTATGTTAACGAGAATGTAGATGCTAAAAAAATCAACTATCTTTTCATTGATGAAATACAGGAAATTTTACACTTCGAAAAAGCCTTGAGGCATTTTCAAAATCAAAAAACTGCGGATATTTATATCACGGGGAGCAATTCGGATATATTGTCGGGTGATTTAGCAAGCCTGTTGAGCGGAAGATATATAGAGATAAAAATCAATCCTTTATCCTATAATGAATTCCTGATATTTCACAATTTTGAAGATACGAATGAGTCCATGCAAAAATTTTTAAAATGGGGTGGACTACCATATCTTAGAAATTTGGAAAAAAGCGATGAGGTCATTTTTGAATATTTATCTAATATATTTTCTACAATTATTTACAAGGATATAATTCACCGGTACAAAATCAGAAACGTTGAATTTTTTGACAGATTAATCCATTTTATAGCTTCAAATACCGGTAACCTCATCACTTCAAAAAAGATTAGTGACTACCTGAAATCCCAAAAAGTTGACATCTCCCCCAGAATAGTTTTAACCTATTTAAAATATTTGCAAAATGCTTTTGTCATAAACAAATTGAAAAGGATGGATTTGAAATCTAAAAAGGTATTTGAGATAAACGATAAATACTTTTTTGAGGACATTGGCCTAAGAAATTCATTATTGGCACTGGAAAATTATTCAGTTCCGGATGTTTTGGAAAATATAGTCCATGCCCACTTACAATACATGGGATATACCGTAAACGTTGGTATTATAAATCATTATGAAATTGATTTCATTGCCAGAAAAATGGATAAAACAGTTTATGTCCAGGTCGCCTACTTGATTGTTGATGAAAAAACAAAACAAAGGGAATTTGGTAATCTACTACTCGTAAAAGACAATTTCCCCAAGTATGTTATTTCTCTTGATCCGGTCAGTATTAGTTCATATAAAGGAATAATACACCTCAGCCTCCATGAATTTTTAAGAATGGAAAATTTATAACCATCCCTAGATTTTACCCTACTCCACCACCAACTTCCCAACCGCGCCCTGTATGCCATCCACCATCACCTCGAAAAAGTAAACACCGGCACTCAGGTCACGCTGCTGCAATACTACTTCATCCCGATTGAAAGCAATGGATTTGACAAGGACGCCCAAGGTGTTGTACAAATGCAACTCTGCGGTCTTGTACGCAACACCGTCTAACCGGATGATGGACTCGTCGGTCATCGGATTAGGCGCGACGAATAGTCTCAAATCGGGAATCGCTACTTTTTCAGTACCAACCGGAATAAAATGCTCCCCAATGGTATGCAAGGTCGTATTGGTCAATACCGGCTCATTGAAGTCGAAGTAGATGGCAGCGGTGTTGAATATTTGCGTGCCAATCGCCAAGTCCGCTTTTGGGCTGATTTTGAATTTGACAAACCCGTGCGATGCCGGTTCGTTGACGTTGCTATCCGGCAGCATGATGTTTTCAAAGATGAAACGCAGGGTATCGCTACCGGCTATTTCTACTCGGTATGGATGACTACTTACACCTCTCCGGAAACTCGTTATCTCCAGATTTTGCGAAAGCACATCCTCTATCACCACATTAAAGGCCGTATCCGTACCGGTGTTTTGGAAGCGGATGCGGTATTCGATCTCCTGTCCTTTTTCGACAAAATGCTCTTCGCCAAAACCCTTGGGATAACCGTATTTGTCGTTGGGGTCGTAGGAGCCGACGACCTCCTGACAATCGATGGAGACAAAAGGAGTATCGTCGCCGTCGGGGAACTGGGTAATGTATCCCGTACTGAAGGTACCTTCCTCATTCGTGCCGCATCCTTCGACCGCAGCTATGGGCGTATTTCCAATGGGGTGATGCTCCACCTGCATGGCTTCGAGTAGGTAGGTTGAGCCATTGGCAGGCAAGGTGACTTCTGTTGATTCCCCGCTGTTTAGGATGAACGGTGTAGGCTCGGAC
>JALVDO010000205.1 GCA_027008975.1 Saprospiraceae bacterium
GAATATCTCCTGCAAACAAAGAATTTGTACGCCCTGTTTTCCGGCTTCCTCTATGTAAGGGATGTGCTTGTTAACCATGGCATCCATTATCTCTTGAATGCTTCCCTCTCCCTCTGTCATGGGGAGGCTCATTTGTATTAATCCTGATTTTATTTTTCTCGGCATGATTTAATGTTTTATATGTTATGATTTCGACATAATTAATTTGTCATCTATATGCTGCCCATGTAGGGGCGCAATATGTTTTATTCCAAAGGTTTAAAAATGTATCTTTCGTCATAGTCATATTATCTTAGAGGCCTTTCCTCTCGGTATAAACCGGCCATCTCCGGCTTTGAGCTTGCATTCTTCATTTTCGATGGCAATTTTTCCTCTCAAAAGGACGGTTTCGGTTTTTCCCGTTACTTCCCAGCCTTCGTAAGCGGAATAATCCACATTCATGTGGTGGGTTTTTACTGAAATGGTGTGCTTTTTATCTGGATTGAAGACGACAATATCTGCATCGGAGCCAATTGCCAGCGTTCCCTTTCGGGGATACATTCCGAATATTTTAGCGGCATTGGTGGAGGATACTTCTACGAACTTTTCCAGTGAAATTTTCCCTTTTCGAACACCTTCGGAGTAGAGGAATTCCATGCGGTGCTCAATGGCAGGGTGTCCGTTGGGTATTTTTGAAAAATCATCCTTCCCCATTAATTTTTGCTCCCATTTGAATGGGCAATGGTCTGTCCCAACTACCTGTACCAAACCCTGATTAATACCTGACCAAAGCGCATTCCGGTCTTTTTCTTTTCGCAATGGCGGGCTCATGACCCATTTAGCTCCTTCGAAGTCTTTTTCGTACAGGGAGGCATCCAGCATGAGGTATTGTGTACAGGTCTCGACGAATACTTTTTGATTGCGTCGCGTAGCTTGACGGACGGCATTCAGAGCGCCTTCACAGGTCATGTGCACGATGTACCCCGGGCAGCCGGTATAATTCAGCATATCAGCAAATCGTGCAGAAGCCTCCGATTCGGTGACCTCGGGCTGGGATAAATAATGGTACAGGGGCGATAAATTCCCCTCTTTTCTGTTTTTCGCAATCAGGGCGTCAATCATATCTCCATTAGTTGCATGTACGGTGACGATACCTCCGTGCTCTTTGACCACCTTCATCAATTGTACCATCTGCCCGTCGTCTATCATCAGCGCTCCTTTGTATGCCATAAAGGTTTTAAAGGAGGATATGCCCTCCTCTTCTATCATTTGTACGACTTCTTTTGCTACTTCGTCGTTGAAGTCTGTCACGGCCATGTGGTAGGAATAATCTCCAACAGCTTTGCCCATAGAGCGCCCCTGCCACTCTTTGAGTGCATTGTGGAGGGTATCTCCCTGTGTCTGTAGGATGAAGTCGATGACCATTGTGGTGCCACCGTGTAGTGCGGCTCTTGTTCCGGTCTCGTAATTATCGCTGGAATACGTTCCCATAAAGGGCATGTCGAGATGGACATGCGGGTCAATTCCGCCGGGGAAAACCAGCTTTCCGGTGGCGTCAATAATTTTATCAGCATCGTATTGTAAGTCTTTGCCAATGGCGACAATTTTCTCTCTTTCTGTGTAAATATCAGCGATAAAGCTGGATGAAGCGGTGACAATCCGCCCGTTTTTTATGAGTATAGACATATTAATTTATTTGCTTTTCATTAAAATATAATAGATGAGCGAAGAAATAAAAAATCCCGTAAACCACGAAAGCGAATACAAAAAATTCAATTCCGGCACCCAATAACCGACAAGCGCAGAAGCCACCCCAATGATTAAGGAAATGACGGCTGCAGTGTTAAACCCCGTCTCGCCATAAGAATACAAGCCACCCATCTTATATAATTCGGCCAAATTTAGCTGCTTTTTTCTGACCAAAAAATAATCGGTAATCAGGATGCCTAGTACCGGTCCCAGTAATCCGCTCACGAAAATCAGAAAGCCCGAAATCTTGTCCAACAACCACCAAGGTGCAATCAATATCCCGATAATTCCGGTGATAACGCCTCCCATCCTAAAGCTAATTTTCCTCGGTACGAGGTTGGAAAAGGCATTTGCCGGAGCGATGACGTTGGCGGCGATGTTGGTACTCAGTGTTGCTATCAACATAAATAACTGAGCAACGATGACGACCACGGGATTTTGAAAACGGGATAAAAGCGAGACCGGATCCCAGGGAGCGTCCGCGGCAATCAAAATATCGTCAAAATTGATAATGGCGGCGCTCGTAACAAAAATACCGACAAAGGAATAAAGCATCATCGTACCCGGCAAGCCAATAAACTGTCCAATAACCTGATCTTTTTGTGAAGCGGCATAACGGGTGATATCGGCAATGCTGATAGACATCGTTGCCCAAAATCCAACCATTGCCGTCAGCCAAATTAGGTATTTCCATACTTTTGATTTTAGGCTTTCTTTTTGCTTTTTGAAGCTTGCTGTAGCAATGCTCGATTGATAGAATTTATCCCCTTCTGCCGCCCTTCTGAACCGGACATTAACCGTCTGATTTCCATTCTTGATGGCATCGATATCTACGTATTCCGAAATATTAATGTACTTGGATGTAAAAGGTTTCCAATCGCCTTTATAATCCCCGGTGGTCATTAAGTATTCATCCGCTTTCGGGCGTCCCACTTTATCATCAAGCGGATTTAGCTTTAGGAATAATTGGTGGTCTTTTTCTTCGAGGACTGCCGCTGTCTTTTTGAGTTGCTCTCCTTGTTTTAATACGATTGAGAACCCCCCAGCTTCCCTGTATCCCCAGCCAATGAGTACCAGTCCCATAACGATGAGAATAGGGGCGGAGTAGGTTTCGAGCCACTTAATGCTCTCCGTTCCTTTCCAAATAAAATAAATGTTTATTAACCAAAATACCGCAAAACCTGCAAATTTTCCAAAAGAAAGTCCCATCGTCTCCGGAGTGCCGGTGATGGCGTTGAAAATGGCGTAAATCGCCAACCCGCCAATCCACGTTTGCACGCCAAACCAGCCACAGGCAATAATCCCCCGGGCGACGGATGCTATGTGTACACCCCTAATACCAAAGGCTGCTCTTCCGATTACCGGAAAAGGAATACCGTATTTGACACCTGCATGTCCGTTGAGTACCATCGGAATAGTGATGATTAAATTGGCAAGCCCGATAATAATCAGGGCTTCATACCAGTTTAGTCCGGTTTTAATCATATAGGATGCCAATAAATACGTGGGGATACAAACGGCCATTCCCACCCAGATAGCAGCGAGATTCCATTTATTCCACGTCCTTCCTTTGGGTGGAACGGGTGCCAAATCTTCGCTATAGAGCGGCGAAGTGGAAATATCCTCTTTTAATTCTACTATGTCGTTGTGGTCACTCATTTTATATTTTTAATTAAAAAAATTATTTGACCTCTGCATCGGCAATCTTAATAGCCTCCGAAATAATTGCAAGTCCTTCATCAACTTCTTCTTTACTCACATTGAGTGGTGGTGCGATGAAAATCCAATTCCAGCGCACAAAGGTAAACATCCCGAGCTCACGGATTTTCGCCGCCATTTTATTGGTGACGGTCATTTCCTCCGGTTTAGCATTCCAAGGGGTGACGGGCTCCTTTGTCACCCTATTTTTCACCAATTCAATACATCCTAACAGTCCTGTATTTCTGAAATCGCCAATCGAAGGGTGCTTTTCCTTCATTTTCTCGACTTCTGCTTCTATATATCGACCTGTTTCTGCTGCCCGATTGACAAGGTTATCCTCTTCAATGATTTTTAAATTTTCCAAAGCAGCCGCGCAGGATACTGCATGTGCCGAATACGTTAGCCCCAACACCATGGGGTGGTCGTTGAAATACTCGGCAATGGTATCTGTAACGGTGATACCTCCCAAGGGTAAATATCCGGAAGTTAACCCCTTTGCCAAACACATAATGTCAGGCGTGACATCGTGGTGTTCGATGGCAAACATTTTTCCCGTCCTTCCAAATCCGCTCATCACCTCGTCGTCTATCATCAGAATGCCGTATTTGTCACAGATTTCCCGAACTTTTTTAAGGTAGAATGGTGGATATTTGATGCAACCGGAAGAGCCCGACTCGCCCTCAAAAAGAATTGCCGCGATGGCATCGGGATTCTCAAACTTCACGACTCGCTCCAAATGTGCTGCTGCTCGCTCCCCGCATTCCTCTATTGATGAAGAGTGCCAGGGGCAGCGATAAGCGTAGGGGTTCTCCACGTGAATAAAGTTGGGGGGTGATTGGCTGTCCACCGCAAACTTTCGGGGATCACCTCCGGCAGAGATAGCACCATAAGTCGCACCGTGATAAGAGCGATAATGAGTGATAATCTTATGTCTGCCCGTGTACATCCTTGCCAGTTTGATGGCATTCTCGATGGCTTCGGCACCTCCGAGGGTAAAAAAAGTTTTTGTTAGATTGCCGGGGGTGATTTCGGCGAGTTTTCGCCCCAGTGCTCCCCTTACCTTCGTTGCCATCCCCGGATAGACGTAGCTCAATTCTTTCATTTGTTGTGCTACTGCCTCCGTGATGCGTTGGTCGCCGTGCCCGATATTGACGTTCATCAATTGCGATGAGAAATCGAGGTATTTCTTCCCCGCTCTGTCATAGACGTAGCTGCCCTTGGCATAATGGGCGTTGATGGGATTTAGATTCCCTTGTTTTGCCCAGGAGAAAAGCGTGTAATCGAGATTGTCTTGTACAATTTGTCTGTTATCCATTTTTTATTAATTAGCGTAACTACTTACGGATACACCATTTTTGCCATAAAATGCCCCCCGACGATAGATGTCGAGATTGGCAACTTTTCCTGCCTGTCTTTGTGAAAATTTTCTCATTACGCTCTGCGTAACTTCTAAAATTTTCACTTCAACAGGCTAAAAAATGACTATTTTCTGTCTAAAAACGGGCACCCGTAAGTAGTTACAAATTAACTCATCCAATTGATTTGATCTTCCGGGTTCCACTTGGTTGTTGTCTTTTTGTTTTGCGTCCAGAATTCAATAGAACTTCGTCCGGTAATATCGCCGACGCCGAATTTTGACTCATTCCACCCACCAAAAGAAAATGGCTCCCTTGGTACCGGAACCCCGATATTTACCCCAACCATTCCTGCACTTGCGCGTTCCATGACGTATTTAGCCATTTTTCCACTTTGCGTGAATACTGCGGCAGCATTACCATAGTTGGAAGCATTCTCGATTTGGATGGCCTCATCCAGTGTCTTGGCATGGATAATCGAGATGACGGGACCAAAAATTTCTTCTTTTGCTACAGCCATATCGGGTGTCACGTAGTCGATGATTGTCGGGCCAACATAAAAACCACCCTCCTTTCCGGGTACGGTGGTATTTCTACCGTCCACGAGGATTTTGGCTCCACCTTTTTCGGCTTCGTCAATATATCTTTCGATGCGTTCCTTCGCTCCGGCAGTAATGACAGAACCGAGGTTTTCGCCCGGTACAATGTTCTTGGCTTCTTCGACCATTTTGTCGATGATGTGCTGGATTTTATCCACACCGACCATGACTGAAGCAGCCATGCACCGCTGTCCGGCACAGCCCGACATGGAAGCGACAACATTGGAAGCTGTCATATCCGGATTGGCATCGGGTAGTACGAGCAAGTGGTTTTTTGCCCCTCCGAGGGCGACGCACCGCTTCAGGTTGGAGGTAGCTCGCCTGTAAACGATTTTGGCTACCTTGGTAGAGCCAACGAAGGATACGGCTTCGATACCCGGGTGGTCACAGATAGCTTCTACCACTTCTTTTCCACCATTAACAATATTAAAAACCCCATCCGGTAAGCCAGCCTCCTTCAATAATTCAGCCATCCGCATCGTACTAAGGGGAACGATTTCGGAGGGCTTCATCACCATCGTATTACCCAGTACTATGGCGTTGGGCATAGTCCAGTGTGGTACCATATTGGGGAAGTTAAAAGGAGTAATAGATGCGACAACACCAAGTGGCTTTCGTTCGATTCTACACTCTACACCCCGGCTGACCTCCTGTATTTCGTTGACGACAATCTGGGGCATTGAGACGGCAAATTCGCACAACTCCATACTCTTTAGTACCTCGGCTTCGGCTTCTCCGTATGTTTTGCCATTCTCCAACTGCACCAGCTTTGTTAACTCATCCTTGTGTTGCTCCAATAGCGAACGGTATTTAAAGAATACCTGTACACGCTCCTTAAGTGTTTTTCCCGACCAGGCCGGAAAGGCCTCTTTTGCGGCTTTTACCGCCTTGTCAACGTCATCGTAGGAGGAAAGTGGCAAGTCGGCAATGGTGCTTCCGTCGATAGGGCTGATGACATCCATGGACTCCTGCCCATTCCTTTCAAAGTGACCATTGATAAAGTTTTTTACTGATATTGTTTTTGTCATAATTATTCCTCGTTTTTTTATTAAGAGTTTGTTGGGACTTTATCCTTCGGGTTTAAAAAGTGCCCCCGACGATAAATGTCGGGATCGGCAACTTTTTTGCCCTGACTTCGGAAAATTATCTCGCAATAGCTCAGGCTATTCCGAAATAATTTTCCTGTGCCATGACAAAAAAATCAGCTTTTTAATCTCCAAAAACAAAGTCCCAACAAGCTCTGAAACCCCAATAAAACTACAATTTGGGGCAACCAAGATAGGAATAATATTTTAAATGGCAAAAAAAGTAGTATCTTCAATGGTGAAAATGTGAAGATACTACTTTGTTATCTGCTATAGTTGATTATTGTTTGACAACCCTATAACTATCCTTCGTATCAGTCACAACATAATAAACGCCTGATGGAAATCCACTCATATCAAGTCGTAAACCATTATTGACATACTGTGATTTGACAGGGAATTCCGTTCCATTAGCATCAAATATTTTTAATGCTAGATTGTCAAGCTTTCCCATAACAAATAGTGCACCATTCGTTGGATTAGGGTGAAATTCAAGTAGTTCCCTATCACAACTGCTCACAGTAATAATGTCTGAATAAGTGAAAGAATTATCCCCATCCACCATCTTTAATCTGTAATATGCTCTTCCCCGAAGTGGATTTTTGTCTACAAAGGTGTATTGCTGTGGTTGACGGGATTCTCCTTTGGTGGCAATTGTTGCAATTTTTTCAAAATTCCCATATTTCCCTCGCTCTACTATGAATGCTTTGGCATTGGTTTCAGAGAGTGTACTCCAATTTAGAGTCACCCGGGCATTATCACAATCGGAGTCCAAATTTACAACCCCATCAAAATTATCCAATTCTATGGGAAGTGTAGGGTTTACCAATTTTACGCGATAAATGACGTTAGAGGCTGAGGAATTGCTTGTGTTCATTGGGAAAATATCGGCAGCATTACTCAGCAGCCCACCGAAAATATATCCTACCGTAATCGGACTTCCTGATAGCTGGCTCATGTCGATAATATTGTGACCTGACATAGGGAGTGTTTCATCTAAGAACAATTCTGACCCGGCACCGAGGTAAACGGGCATCTCTGTGGAAAACACACTCTCGGAATAAGCTCCGGAAGAAGCACGAGTGACCCGGCTGATGGTTTTTACAAAGGGCACGTCCGAATCATTGATTTTATTTCCATTGGCATCGTAATAATATTGTGCTATACCACCAAAGAAAATACTGTGCATTGCATTGTCTGTCGGGTTGTACATCGCCAGTTTTGCCGATTGGTAATGGCTGAACTCCTGCTTGAAAGTAGCTTCCGGAATGACAGTGTACCCCGTAGATTTTATTTCAATGGGATTGTAAAAAACGCCATCTGTCGGAGTAAAAACGCCGCTGGATACCATATACCCAAATGATCCATCCGGAAAAATTTGCCCGATAAGGTTGTAATCACGCCTGTGAAATTCTGTATCTGAAAGTGTAGAATAGTTTGAAATAACGAGGGATGAACCGTTATTGGTTATTTCAAATTTTCTTATTTCAGAGGAATAAATCGGATCGACCATCATGGTATATCTCCCTGTCAACTCCATCCCACCTACGAGATAAAAGGTATTCCCAATTTTTCCAAGTTGTCCTCCGGCAATTTTCATTCGATTATCTGCCAACTGGATGAAATCTCCTGTGATGGAAGTGCCATTCATAATATGAGTGATAATATTGGGAATGTGGATGCCAGTGATATAACCATAGGTGACATGATTGCCCGTGTTATCCGTACCATAGCCACCTACGATATAGAGGTAGTCTCCATCCTGATAAAAGCTGGTATTGGTACTGCTCATTTGATCCTGTAAATTAGTAGAAAGGCTGCTGAGATTGGTTGACCAAGATAGCATGGCTACCGGATCTACTACATAGATAGTGGTATTCTTATTGCTAGCGGGAAATGCTGGGTTGTTGGCTCCACCTCCGCCTCGATGCATACCATCCGTCCTTCCCGAAATAATAACCCACTTGCCTCCGGATTCACCGGCAGCAAAAGAATGTACGCCATTCAGTCCGGGAATTGTGAATGATTCCAATTGTATTTCATAGGGAAAGGTTTGTGCAAAAAATACATTTGTCAAGAAAAGTTGTAAGCATAATAGTAGTAATTTTTTTTTCATGATAGTAAAAATTTTGTGTTTAAAAAATAGACCCGGGAGCCAAAGTCCCGAGTCTTTGTAGCCTTAGTGTTCGTGTTCCAACTCACCGGCTTTGGATTGGGCATAGACGTAATAAGCGCCTTTGACGACAATTTTGGCATCTTCCGGTAGGTTTTGTAATAGTTTCACAGCGATAAAACCCTTATCTTCTGTCCCGGGAATGACTTCAACCTTTGTGAATTGCACCTCATCTCCCTGCTGCTTTGCCGGGAAGGTGATGTAGATGTAAGAAGCACTTCCGTCTTTGATGATCGCGTCTTGTGGCAGCGCCTGTACGGTCTGGTCGTTTAGCCATATTTTTGCTTCTACGAATAAATCCTTTATAAAACGTGGGCGCTTGCCGACAAGGTGTCCGTGGATGCGAACCGTTTTATTTTCAGTATTGAATTCCTTCCCAATCACATGCACTTCTCCTTCATAAATTTCACTTCCCAGAGCGGGTACGGTATAACTGATTTTCTGCTCTTCCTTCAGTTTGGAAATATCCTTTTCAAAAACATCTAATTCGAGGTGTAAGTGTTGTTCATTAATAATATCCATCAACCGCATTTCAGGGGTCACGTACATTCCATTGTGCATATTGACGGAGGTAGCATAACCACTAATCGGAGCAATGATGGCAATCCGCTCCTTAATATTGTCGGGTGTTAGCTCCTTGATATCGATTCCGAGGTAAGCCAATTGCTTTGCTATTCCTTTGAGCTTGGCTGTTTTTACACTAACCTCCGATTGCAATTTTTGCAATTGTTTGATGACGCCGGCATCTTCGTTGACGAGCTTTTGCTGGCGCTCCAATTCTTGTCTTAGATAGGTCAGTTCACCCTCTACTTCGAGGTACTCTTGCTGTGTCTTAATGAGTTCCGGGTTTTCAAGATAAGCGATAATCGCTCCTTTTTTTACCTTACTTCCCTCTACATATTTATTGCTGTTTTTGATGAAACCACTCGTCTTGGTACTGACCGAAGCATAGGATTGAGGTGGCAGGCCGAGCGTTCCTGTTGCACTGATAAAGTCATTTATTTTGATGGGCTTCATATCACCCAGCTCAATGCCGACCGTTTCTATTTGTTCCTTCGTAAGGTGAATACTTCCATCTTCTTCACTCTCTGATTCGTGACCGTGTGATTCGCCCATTTCGGCTTCTTCTGCATGATGATCGTGTGAATCTAATTCTGACTGTTTATTTCCGCAAGAGGAAAGTGTCAGGAAAATTGCCAAAGAGATTATTGGCACAATTGATATTTTTATAATGTTCATTTTTTTTGTTTTTTTGTAACTACTTACATTTTTTTAAAATTCTTCAGGTTGCGTTAAATTTTAGCCTCCTGAATTTGGTTGAAAAAATTATCTGCCTATAGGAAACGGGCGGATAATAGCGTAGATGCCTACTTGTTTACATAAAACCAATACATGGCGACTGCCTGATTAAAGGCGAGTAATTGTTCCAAATAATTTTTGTTATTATTTGAAAGTAGGTCGAGTGTGTTCAGTAACTCGAGGTATGAAATCTCGCCTGCATGATAATTCAATGCCGAAATTCGCTCGACTTCAGGATTGATTAAGTCGAGTTGATTTCGATAATAAGTGGCACCTTTAGCGTAAAGCTGTATTGCGTTTTCAATATCTGATAGTTGTCTGTTGGCATCCAATAGTGCTGCCTCGTAATTGACGTTAGCAATGGCAACCTGAAGCTTTTGCGCAGCGATTTGCTTGCGTATCGGCTGATTGAATAATGGCAGACTTATACCCACTTCAACTCCACTAAGCCAGCCACCTTCAAAGTAATTTTGAAGTGCATATCCAACGCTAAAGCCGGGCCTGGTCTCAGACCGGATGAGCGGCAATTTAGCCTGCTCCATTCCTATTTGTTGTTGTGCTAATTGCACTTCCAAAGGGGTGGTATTCGCGCTTAATTTGAACTCCAGCATTATCAGGCTATCAGTTGTCGTGATGTTTTCGGATGTATTCAGCAGCAGTTGTAACTGTCGCTCCAGATTGTGAATTTCTAATCCCACCTGATTGTCCAGTAATTGATATTGGTTCAATGATGAGCCAATCGTTAGTGTTTCGATGGAATTCGCCGCACCGACATCAACCCGCACTTTTGCTTTTTCGAGATAGTGGGCATATATCCCAATGAGATGCTCGTAGAGTTTTTTTAACTCTTTTTTATACTGTAATTCAAAGTATAGTTGTCTGACATTTAAGCGGAGCTCATTCTCGGTCAGAGACTTCTGTAATCGACTACTCTTTATCATTTCATCCTGATACGTGTTTTTTGCTTTGAAAACGGCAGGGTTGGGGAATGATTGAGTTAAGCCGAACTGATTAACCTGCTGCCCGTTTCTCCTAAAAAGCCCATCTCCTGCATAGCTAATATCTGTTGAGCCGGGGCTATATTTTAAGTGGCTCAAAGCTTGGTTTCTATCCACGTTTAGCGATGCTGCTTTGATAGCCGGATGATTTTTAATGGCTATTTCAATGGCTTCGTTAATCGGAATAGGACGCCGCTGTGCCTGTGCAGTCCAACCGATGAAGAGTAGTGGAATCAACACCATTGCTCCCTTGAAATTGGCCTTTGTCGGAGCGTTGCGTTCTTGCCACGTTGCCAGCCAGCTATACAAAATTGGTAAAACAACGAGCGTCAAAAACGTAGCGGAAATCAATCCACCGATAACAACTGTCGCGAGTGGGCGTTGAACTTCTGCACCTCCCGAAGTCGATAACGCCATTGGAAGAAAGCCTAGAGAGGCAACGGCAGCCGTCATTAACACAGGACGAAGACGCACGCTAACACCTTTCAGTATTCGCTCGCGAATGTCTGTCACGCCCTCTCTTTTAAGCTGGTTGAAATAACCGATTAGCACGATGCCATTCAGTACTGCAACACCAAAGAGCGCAATAAACCCAATTCCGGCGGAGATGCTAAATGGCATCCCGCGTAGCTCCAATGCCCAAACTCCACCAATGGCAGATAATGGGATAGCTGTAAAGATGAGTACAGCCTGCCAGATTGAGCCAAAGGTGAAAAACAAAAGGATGAAAATGAGCGCCAGCGCCAAGGGTACTGCTACCGATAGCCTTTCATTAGCAGCTTTTAAATTTTCAAACTGGCCACCATAAGTAAAGTAGTAACCGGCGGGGAGTTCAATTTTAGTGTCGAGTTGTGATTTGATTTGGGCAACTAGCGTTTCTATGTCCGTATCTCCAACATTTACACCGATGACAATCCTCCTATTGGTGTTATCACGTGATATTTGCATGGGTGCATCTACCAATTCGACTGAAGCAACGGATTGTAAAGGTACCTGTTTGCCGTTATCCAGTGTGATATACAGGTTTCGGACGCTATTGAGGTCATTCCGGTGGTTTTCACCCAACCTGACGATAAGGTCGAATCGTCTTTCTCCTTCGTACACGATCCCTGCGGATTCTCCTGCAAATGCAGCCCTGACGATGCTGTTGACCTCCCGGATTTGTAGACCGTATTGCGCCATTTTGTCGTACTTGTAGTTGATGATAATCTGTGGCATACCGATGGTTTGTTCGACATTTACCGTGCCCACTCCTTTAATAGCTTTGATGACCTTTTCAGCCTCTTTCGCTTTTGTGTAAAGTAATGCTTGATTATCACCGTATAACTTGACGGCGACATCGGCTTTTGAGCCGGAAATTAATTCATTAAAACGAAGTTGAATAGGTTGTGAAAATTCAAAGCCCACGCCGGGAATATCCTTTAGCGAGTTTTCTATTTTCTCAAACATTCCCTTTCTCGTTTTGGCTGATGTCCATTCCGACTTAGGTTTCATAATAAGGGTGCCGTCTCCGATTTCGACCGGCATGGGATCCGTAGGAATTTCGGCAGAACCGATATTGGTGACAACGTCCTGAATTTCGGGAAATTCATCAAGTAGCTTCTTTTGAATAACCTTGGCCACCTCAATACTTTGCGACAATGAGGTGCCCGGGGGCGATATCTGCTGCATAGCCAAATCACCCTCTTCCAATGTCGGAATAAATTCCCCACCCATTCGGGAAAATACCCAAAAACTTACTATAAACAAGAGTGTAGTTGCGATAACAAACCCTGCTTTGAACCTCAATGCAAGGTGTATTATGGGTCTGTAAATCTTTTGGAAAAAATTAATAATCCGATCGGCAATGGTTTTTTTGGTACTAATCTTTTTACTCAGGAATAAGGCGGTCATCATTGGTACATAGGTCAACGATAACAGTAATGCTCCGGTTATAGCCAGCATAACGGTTTCTGCCATGGGTTTGAACATCTTACCTTCAATTCCAATCAAAGCCAGAATGGGGATATATACCATTAGGATGATAATCATACCAAAGGAGGAAGCGTTCATTATCTTGATTGAACTACCGGTTACTTCACTATCCATTTGCTCCTGAGTCAGTTTTTGCCCTGCAAAGCGAACATGCAAGCGATGAACAACCGTCTCGACAATGATGACGGCACCATCTACTATTAGACCAAAATCTAAAGCGCCGAGGCTCATCAGGTTGGCGGAGATACCCAAGACATTCATCATTGAAATAGCAAAAAGCATTGCCAATGGAATGACAGAGGCAACAATTAATCCCGCCCTGAAATTGCCGAGCATCAATATCAGAATAAAAATAACGATCAACCCTCCTTCGAGTAGGTTCTTTTTGACGGTTCCCATGGCTGTGTTAACGAGCTTATCCCTGACGAGGTACGGCTCAATGACAACACCCTCCGGCAAGGATTTTTGTATTTGAGAAACCCGTGCTTTGACACGCTCTGTGACCGCAGCCGAGTTGGCACCTTTCAGCATCATTACCCTTCCGCCAACGGCTTCTCGTCCATCCCTGACCAAGGCACCATATCGAGGTGCTTTGCCAAACTGTACGGTTGCTACATCCTTTACCAATATGGGCTTTCCATCTCTTTCCATTACCACGATGTTGCCAATGTCGGATAGTGATTTGACGATGCCATTGGTACGGATGTAGTAGGTGTGGGCATTCTTCTCAATGTAAGCACCTCCGGTATTTTCATTACTATTGGATAGTGCGGTGAAAACATCCGAAATGCTAATGCCCATTGATTTGAGTAGGTTAGGATCGACGGCTACTTCGTATTGCTTGAGGTAGCCCCCCATTGTATTGATTTCTACCACCCCTTTTATTCCGGAAAGTTGTCGCTTGACAATCCAATCTTGGATCGTTCTCAAATCGGAAAGG
>JALVDO010000206.1 GCA_027008975.1 Saprospiraceae bacterium
GGCATGGAGTTTTTTCCCCTTTCGCTCCAGCATTTTGATTTGTTTTATTTTGGTGATTTCCACGACGAGGCGGTCTTCCAAGAACCATTGGATGCCTTTGGCCATGGAGAGCAGATTACCGGTGAGTATGCGATTGAGCAGGGCGATTTTTTCGATTTCGGATTTGAGTTCGTGGTATATTTTGTGATTTTTTTGGTTGAGGGGCAGCCAGTTGAGCAGGGAATAATTGAAAAGTTTGTCCCACGTCTGTATCTGGTGGTAGTGCATATTGATGTCTTCGATTTCAAAAGGCAGGGTTTTATTGCCGATACGCAGGTCTAAGTTGCGGTTTTGCAGCAGGTAGTGGATGTCGTCCGTACCCTCGTTGAGACAGATGATGCTGGCTTTTTTATTCGTTACTTTGTACTGGATGAGCGGGTAGCGGTAGAGGTATTCCGTATCGCTTTTGTGATTGTGGAAGAGACTGGATTCCCGTTTGGTCTTTTCGATGACGGCGGCTCGGAAGCGTGGTATTTCATTTGGAAATACATTTTGAGAGAATCTTATTTTTAAATAGCGTACTTTGGGCATAATCCTTATTTTTGTGGTTAAAGAATTGAAAATCAATAAATTGTCGTTCTTGTTTTTTTGTCCGTTGATTTTCAATTCCAAGGGTGACAAAAAATCTAAATTTTTTTCGTCATCCCTAATGCTATATTGTTCGTTTTCTTGGCAGATATCCCCGTATAATAATCGATATACGCCGCTTTCTGCTAAATGTTGCACTATTTGCGGTTTTTTGTTTCATTTTTTATTATCTGGGACAAATATACAACAACTTTACGCAACCTATTTGCGTAAAATATATTATCTTTGAAAAAATATTTATTTTTGCGAGTTAAAGGTTCCTGACTTTGATAATTTAATTTTAAAAAAAATGCCAAAAAACAAAAACGCCAGCTACCGTTACCGGTTAATCGATCAATTGCTCTCCGGAGGAAGGATATGGTCATTTGAGACCTTCTTAAAGCGGGTAGGGGAGCGGCTGTGTGAAGAGTTTGATGTAGAGAGCGAAATATCGGAGCGCACCCTCGTGACCGACATTCGAATCATGCGTAAAGACCCGCCACAGGGATTTGCCGCACCCATTGTCCGCAAGAAAAAGATGATTTACTACGACGATAAAAACTATTCCATTCACAACCTTCCGCTGATTCCTCAGGATGTGAAGACCATCCAGGAAGCTCTGTTGATGCTGGAGCAATTTAAGGGCTTGCCTCACGGCGGACAATTGCTGACGGTGATAGAGAAGATAAAAGCATATTTGCCCATCAGTCTGCCCTCCACTTCACAAAATGTCATCTTTGTGGAGCAAAATCCCGGATTGAAAGGCTTGGAGTGGATTTCGCCTCTGTATCGCTTTATCACCAGCCATCAAAAGGTGGAAGTCCGTTATCAGTCTTTTAAGCGTAAAGTTCCCAAGATGGTCATCTTTCATCCCTATTTGTTGAAGGAGTTCAACAATCGGTGGTTTGTACTCGGATTTAATGAGGCAGAAGGTAAGCGATGGCTTTTTGCACTTGATAGAGTAGAGCATTTGGAGCCCACCCATGAATACTTTCAGCCCGTACATATTGATGGTAATGCGTATTTCAAAGATGTCATTGGCGTCACCGTCTACGAAGACCGTGAGCCACAAAAAATAACGCTTTGGTTTGCCCCTCAACGAGCTCCATACGTTCTAACCAAGCCCCTGCATCACTCTCAGACTATCATTAAAGAATCCCCCGAAGAGGGTATTACCCTTCATATTACCGTCATCCCCAATAATGAGCTTATCTCCCTGCTGCGCAGCTTCGGACCCGATGTAAAGGTGTTGTCACCCAAATCTTTGTTGCTCTAAAACTTCACCTTCACCTGCAGGCTAACCTGCGTCTTGGTATGTCCGTCAATAGCCTCGAGTCCGCTCCCGATTTTATCCTTATTTGACCAATAAAGTTGAGCGATTCTTCCTTCCAGAACGAGATGGCGGATGCCCCGGTAACGGAGATTGATGTAGGCTCTGGAGCCGACGTTGTAATAGGCGGGAATAGAGAAAGTGTATAGCAGGTCATTCTCGTAAGAGTAATACCGAGTATCAAAACCGTCCGTATCAAATAAGGCAAACCGGGCAGTGATGGATAGCGGAAATTCAAGGGGCTTATACAGAATATCCTGATAGACGACCGCGCCTTTTTTCCTCTTTTCTGTGCCGACATCTGCAAAGCCGGCATCTATTCTACTCCGTAGTTCCAGCTCTTTGGTCAGCTTAAAGGCGAAGTGCAATCGTCCCTGAAAGGTGTGTTTATCGACAAGGGCATTGGTCTTAAATAATTCGTTCTTTTGGTTGATTTGCTTTACTTCGTTCTTGAATTCCAGATAACACTCATAGGTGCGTTTTTTGTGGTAGGTGATTCTTGCTCGATACTCTCTTCCTCTTGATGGTGCAGCGGCATTATAGCGCAGCCAGGGGTGTCGCCAGAGGTCGTAATAGGCGGCTACTTTGATGTGTCTTGTTGCGCGGACTTCCATGCCGAGGTAAATGCCCGATTCATTGGCGGCACCTCTCGTTTCCGAAAATGGTGAGGCATTCAGCGCCTGATAATCCCTCGGGAAAAACCGGTGCAAAATGGCAAAATCCACATTCCTGTTGAGTCCCAGTTGTAGTCCGTTCACCGTAGCAATGGCACCGTTGTCGCTCATAGCCGTTTCGCCAAAAAAACTAAGATTCCGCAACAAAAAGGCATAATCCAGACTTACGTCCAATAGTTCCTGCCCGTTAAAGCTAAATTGGTTGTAAGGTTTTATCTTGCGATTAAGCGGATGACTAAAGCGATGATAGACCGTGTTCAAAGCGATATGCCGACCCGCCTTTCCCTTCCATTTGATACTGCCTCCAAAGGAGGTCTGCTGAGCGCTATTTCTATTCTTCAATTCGCTTTCAGTCCGGTGGAAGCCCGTCAGGTTAATAGCTGAGAAGGCTTCTTCTGTCGCCAGCGTATCAGAGGATTCGATGAAGTTGGCATCTCGGTTGCGATAGGAGGCAAAGGTGGTAATTGCCAGATTTTTAACAACTCCGAGCGTAGCGGCAGCGCCTCTAAAATAGGCGGATTCATTCACAGAAGAGTAGGGGCGTAGTACGCGGCCACCCCGCCTGATATTAGTGACAAACATACTCTTCCCCGAGGAATACCCGGAGTAAATAATCAACCCCTGCCCGAGGCTGACGCCGTAGTCTCCAATGGCAATGGCTTTGATGAGCCGCGAGTAGTCCCTCAAATAAAAGTGCGCCGAATAGAAGTCAAACCCCTTCTTATTACTACCTGTGAAGAATTCCTCGCCACGATCTTTTTCGGCTGTGAATCCATAGCTCAATTTGTACCCATAGGCGTGTTTATATCGGACGTAATACTGGTTTTTATCCCCAAGATACCGATTTTCATCTTCCTCGCCGGGTGCTCTTGGGGCGTATCCTTTTTGTTCTTCGAGGATGGTATTCCACTTCAGGTAAAGCAGGTTGTCGCCATCGCGCATCATTTTCAGTACAGAGAGGTTGTAGTCGAAGGTATCTCCTTTGATGGTCACAAAAGGCAATATTCGCCGTACGGCATTCAGGTCAAAGCCCGGGATAGCTTGTAGCTCGTAGAGCGCGATAAATTTTCCTGCTGTTCTGCGATATTTCAGCAACTCATCAATCTGCCGGTCGGTCAGCAGGTGCAGTTCCCGAAGCAGAGATTCGTCTGCTTCATTGAGGTCGATAGGCTGCTCCAGAAATATTTCCAAATTCTCCAATAGGGTGTTAAAATCAAAAGTAGCATCCTCCTGATCAGATACAAAATCCTCAATAATAGCTTGTATTTCCGTAGGAATGTCTGTGGCTACCTGAGCAGTAATCCAATACGGAAATAGACAAAGTACCCAAAAGAAATGCTTCATTGAAAACGAAACCCTACTACTGACGAACTGCCTTGTCATCATCCTTTGTTTTTAAATTTTTAATTTTCCCATCCCTTCCTTTGGTCGTGATGCAGGCATTCCCATTCTAATTCCCATTCCCATTCCCATTCCCATTCT
>JALVDO010000207.1 GCA_027008975.1 Saprospiraceae bacterium
ACCATTAGGATTAATATCCTTGACCAATACCGTCCCTTCGGCTGTTCCATCACTTTTCCATAGTTCATCCCCATTGACGCCATCTGTAGCATTGAGAAATAGTGTTCCATTTACGTTTACAAGATAATTGAGCAAAGGAGCGTAAACTTCGGGATTGATGTCCTTGACCAGCACTGTCCCCTCGGCTGTTCCATCGCTTTTCCATAGTTCATTCCCATCCTCGATACCATAAGCGATAAAAAAGAGTGTCTCGTCCACGGCAGTAAGGGAGTAAGGATTAGCATAGCAGGCTCCGGGACAGATATCCTTGAGCATTATGGTACCTTCGGCAGTGCCATCACTTTTCCAAAGCTCTTTTCCGTTGGCATCATTATTAGCGACGAAAAATAACGTCCCATTTACGTTGGTGAGGTATTCAGGATTAGAACTATCGACACCCGGATTAATATCTTTGACCAGTGCTGTCCCCTCGGTGGTGCCATCACTTTTCCACAATTCGATGCCATTAGAGCCATCATCGGCAGTAAAAAAGAGTGTTCCATTAACATCAACGAGGTTTTCCGGTTTAGAACCACTATTACCGGAATTGATGTCTTTCACAAGCATTGTTCCTTCGGTAGTACCATCACTTTTCCAAAGCTCCTCTCCATCAGAATTACCCTCGCCGTTAAAAAACAACATTCCATTTACATCAATAAGGTCTCCGCCAATATTAATATCCCTAATCTTAACTGTTCCCTCGGCCGTTCCATCGCTTTTCCAAAGTCCCCAAGTAAATATCATGTCTCCACCTGCAACAAAAAACAACATCCCATCCATACTAAGGAGATGACTAGGATAGGAGCCTCCAGGTCCGGAGTTAATATCCTTGACTAAGACTGTTCCTTCGGCAGTCCCATCACTTTTCCAAAGCTCTGTACCACAAGTGCCATCACTGGATTGGAAAAACAAAGTTCCATCTACATTGGCTAAATCCTTGGGAGTATAATACGAACTGCCGGGGTATATGTCTTTTAGCAACACCGTTCCTTCAGCAGTCCCATCACTTTTCCAAAGCTCGCCCCTATTGGAATCATCATGTCCCCGAAAAAAAACGACTCCATCTACGTTCGTAATATAGAGTGGATATAACCCCGCAAAAGTACCGGTATTAAGGTCTTTCACGAGTGCTGTCTGGGCATTCGAAATATTCAACAATGATACAAAAAACAAGGAGATTAATAATGTGCTTTTTCTGGATGTAAGAATTTTCATAATGCCGTCAGGTTGTCCTTAATGACCTAAAAATACAACACTTTCATGGGATTTGTAGCTTTTGAATTAATTTTTCACCGGAAATGCTAACTGTGTACAAAATATCTGGAAATCATATCACCCTTTTGCGAACTTTATTTTTATTAATGGTTATAAACTGATGCCTTGACTTCAAACCTTCATCAAGTATATCAGAAATTAACTGGTATAGAAACTTGTTGATTTGTTCAAAATCATGCTTCTCATATCTGAGAAAGATTATGGTCAATCCGGTTACCTTATGTGCAAAGACCCATTCTCCAAAATCTTTATCTTCTGTCAATAATATTTTATTGTGCTTCTTTGCAAAATTGATAACTTCAATATCGGAAACACCAGGATTGAGTTCTAATATCCAATCGACCTGTAATCCTTTTTTGCGCAGGGATTGAACAAAGTTTCCATTAAGCCCTTCATCTGCCAAAATCATGTTTACGCAGCTTTTATTACTTCTTCGTTTGCGATAACAGATGCTGCGTAAGCAATAGCAGCAAGTAAGTCTTCGTGCTTTAAATGCGGATACATTTCAAGCAACTCACTTGTGGAATAGCCATCAGCCATTTTTTGTAATATTAACTCAACAGTAATTCTTGTCCCTTTTATTAGGGGCTTCCCCAACATAACATCTGGGGTAGATTCAATATGTGAAAGTATATCTACCATTTCTACCGACTTTAATTTTTGATAAAGTTAAACAAATTTATTGTTTTATACAAATGGAACACGATTTTTCACATAAAAAATCGTAAATACTTACCACCTCATGACTTAAATCAAAAAATGAATCAGTGACCGATTCTTTGGTGAAAGCCTTGCCTGTACAGCTCGCGCGCACTGGGTATTGGGGTATGTAGGGGCTTTCAAGGGAGCGAACCTCCCTCCTTTCAGTCGTGAGGCAGGTCCCCCTCATTACATTCAGGAGACAGGCCGAAGCGGGTGGACTGCTAATTTTAGAAGTATAAACAAGAAATTGAACACCGAACATCGATTAACCCTATTAGCTTACGCTACGGGCGAGCTGATTTAAGATTTTAGAAGTTTTAAACAAAACGAAGTTTGATTTGGAAAACGAATAATAAATCTGAAATCTAAAATCGGTGTTCCTTGTTCGGTGTTCTTCACGTTCCTTGTTCTTAAATCAAAAAAGGCGTTTCTATGACAAAAATGGTGCACACGTAAGTATTTACAAAAAATCTATGAATAAAAATTCATCCCCTCCCTATTCATGAAAGACCAACAAGGGTTTATGGCTGTGGAAAGTCATCCGCTTGGTGAAGCTGCTGTGAAACAATCGCTCCCACAATCGTCGGCGCGGCATGTAAAGGGCGAGCCAGTCAACTACTTTTTCTCGCATAAAGGCATCAATTCCTTCCATGACAGACTGGCTTTCGACTACGTGGAAGTCTTTGAACTCTTCCGTTGGCTCCACTTGTTGGATGATGGGCTCCTCTTCGAGATATTCGTTGGCTTCGACATGGACAAAGCAGGTTTGCGCATTGAGCATAGCGGCAATTTTTTTCAGCTTTTTGACAAAGTGCTTTTCATTCTTGCTAAAATCAGTCGCATAGGCAATTTTTTTAACAGGAGAATAGGTAGCAAACTCGGGAACAGCCAGCACCGGACAATTCGCCTGCAACATCGTTTGCGTCGTCACACTACCGAGGTATTTTTCGACTTCGCTGTGCTCGCCCCTCGTACCAATCATGATTAAATCATAGTTGCCTTCTTTCGCATAAAGGGCAATTTCATTGGGGATAAACATCCCATAAACGCCCTCCACCTTACCAATGATGGCATCGTCCACGTCGGCGACCATTGCCTTTAATTTTTCATCCACCTCCTCTTCCTGTTCCTTATTAAGTCTGGAGATATACTCTGGAGGAATATTTGCTACTTCGAAAGCAGGTAGATGGTAAATGTTCAATACATCAATTGTTCCGCCGATCTGTTTAGCGAAATGGCAGGCATAATCAAACGCATTATTTGACGCGGCTGAAAAATCGGTTGGAAAAAGAATTTTTTTCATGTCCTAAGCTTTTGTGTGCAATGTACTCACAATATTCGTTTTTCCAAATGATAAATATCAATTGTGGGTTTTGACTTTTGTCATGGGGAGAGGGTTTGCTTGAAAGGGGAAAGGCTAAAGGCTAAATTTAAAAGGCTAAAGGCTAAAGTTGAAAGGCTAAAGGCTAAAGTTGAAAGGCTAAATTAAAAAGTGAAATTGGTTTTGAAAATGGAATCCTACTACTGACGCCGTCGGTCAGCATCCACGATTTTAAATTTATCATTTTTCCTTTTTCATTTTAAATTTATAAGGCTAAAGGCTAAAGTTGAAAGGCTAAAGGCTAAAGTTGAAAGGGGAAAGGCTAAAGGGGAAAGGGGAAAGGCTAAAGTGGGAAAGGCTGAATTTAAAATTATAAAGGCTAAATTTAAAAGTGGAATTTGTTTTGTAAACGGAATCCCCCCTTTTAAATTTTAAATTTTTCATTTTAAATTTTTTCAATTCTAATTCTATACTGACGAGGCTACGCCTGTCAGCATCATAGATTCTAATTCTAATTCACCATCGGCAATCGAACCATTTTCACGGCTTCGATGGAGTAAAAGCCGAACTCTTCGACGACTTTTCCCTCTATGCGGTAGAGCCCTTTTCCCCGAAAGGGGTATCTTTTCAGAAAAATTGGGAAATGGGTGGTGTCAAAGAAGGTGCCGGCTTCATCTATCCAAGTGCCAAAAGCCATGGTCTTTGCATTGGTAGTATAGACCTTTTTACGAGTGACAAAATACCCTATGATACTA
>JALVDO010000208.1 GCA_027008975.1 Saprospiraceae bacterium
TGACTTTATTTGGTATCTCAAAAGAATATCTTTACTAGCCTTGGCTGGATACTTCGGTGGAGCCGCAATCTTCTACTTAATGAATGGCGGAGCGGCAGGATAATGATGCGCGGCGATATACCGTCCCATAAAAAGATAGGCTTCGAAATCAGCGATGATTTTGAAGCCTACCTTTATCATTTTAATCGTGCTGATAAGCTGCCCCTTCAGTACGAAGATTTGATGAGATATACCAGTTCTATCCCATTGCTTGATTCCTGTGGCAATGATACCCTTTGGGAAACGGTCTTTTATGACCAAACGGAAATGGATGAAATTCATCAAGCCCTGACTAAAATCTACGCGTTATTGAAGACGGATGGAGACAACGAAGTACTACAGCATCTCTCTGTCGCCAGGATTGACTTCTGTACCTTTGGAAACACCCACCCCTTCCGGGTGAGAATTATCAATCGACTAAATGACAACTACGATCATTTCTATGTAAAGACGGCTGACGCATCCAGAATATACGGATTAGAGCTCGAACACCTGCTTTCTCCCAACTACGTTTCTTACATTGTTGATAAAAAAACGTTAATTGAAGTTCACATCCCGGGCATTCCGGGGGATATTTTTATCAAGAATAATTTGGATGATAGTGAGTTAAATCAGATCCGCATCGCCAAGGAGTTTGTCAAGTTCAATGAACGATGCTTCGTCCAGTTATTGGGTGATATGCGCTCCTACAACTACGTTGTTGATATTACGCCCGATATTGAAGGTTCTCAATTCCGATTCAGAGCCATAGACTTCGACCAACAATCCTACGAAGGTCGAAAAAACTTCTACCTGCCTCAATATTTTAAAGAAAATTATCCCATCGTCAAGCTTGGCATTCAACACCTCTCACAAGAGACCGTCCGGCAATATCAAATGGAGGAAAGAACGCTCATTGCTGTCCGCCTAAAATCAGAACGGCTCCGCGTGCAGGAATTAATGCAGGTGATGGTGAAAGATCAGCTTTCCTTCCCTGATAAAATCGACCAATTAAAGAAGGAATTAACCCAACACCACCACAACGACATTTTTCAAGACTGCACCACCATGGGTGAAGTCGTACTCGCCAATATACAATTGTTACTGAAAAAGGACTTCAAGCAAAGTATTGTGCCTCTACAATAAGATACTATCCCAAATAAGCATTCAGCATCCAAAGCGTTTTCTCTGTTTGTGCAATATAATCACTCATCAGGGCTACAGTTCCCTCATCTTCAGCATCGGCGGCCAGCTTCAAAATCTCGCGTTCCAATCCTATGAGAATAGAGAAGTTGCCAATAACGATCTGTACGCCCTTACTTCCCTCATAAATGCCTTTTTCCGCCTTTACCTTTGCAATGCGGAGGTAATCTGAAAAAGTATGCAGTGGCTCACCCCCTAGCGTCAGGATTCGCTCTGCAATCTCATCAATCTTTAGGACGGCATCATCGTAAAATTCTTCAAACTTTAGGTGCAGCTCAAAAAATTCACGCCCCTTAATATTCCAATGTAGCCCTCGCACATTCTGATAAAAAAGTTGATAATTAGCAAGTAATTCATTCAGTTTTGTGTTAAGTGCTTCCGCCTGCTTTTGATCTATTCCAATTAAATTTGTCATTATTTTTTATTTTGTAACTATTTGCCGCAAAGATAAGGGCAAGTGACTTATAAGTCAAATCGATATTGTAAATACCTAAATAGACAGTCTCTATGTCTCATTCCTAAAAAAAAGTTAATTTTGCCCTGACATCAAACCATTTGGCGCTTTTTGGGGTCTTATAGATGTCGTGCTTCATCAGGAGCGGGGTGTCGTCTTTTTCTTTTTCAGAAAAACAGGCATTGACGGGACGAATTATTAAACATACAACAATGATGCAGATAAAAACGATCATACTGGGCTTGGCTATTTTTTTATACTTAGGTACGAACTTAAATGCTCAACAAATTGGAGAAGACTCAACGCTGGTGCAATTTTCCGGTATGGTATTGGATGGTACGACAGAAAATCTTGTTCCCATTCCCTACGTCAATATTTTAGTCAAAGGCAAGGGACGGGGTACTTATACCAATTTTGATGGTTTTTTCTCTCTGGTTACCCAAAAGGGGGATGTCATTGTTTTTTCAGCTATTGGCTATAAAAAGACAGAGTTTGTCATCCCTACCAATTTGGAAGACGACCACTACTCCTTTGTACAATTAATGACAACTGATACTATCAATCTGCCAACGGCAGTTGTATTCCCGTGGCCGAGCAGAGATCACTTCAAATTGGAATTTCTCGCGATGGATGTCACGCACAGACTACAGCAAAATGCAGCCGAAAACCTCGCCAACGAGAAGCTAGCCATGATGCGAAATGAAATTCCGTCAGATGGCATCGAAAATGCCAGCTACCACCTCCGCCAACAGGCAGCAAAGACCTACTACATTGGTCAGACCCCACCAATGAACATCTTCAATCCCTTAGCGTGGAAAAAGTTTTACGACTCATGGAAACGGGGTGACTTCAAACGGAAAAAAAAGAAGTAACGAATTACTTTTCTGTTAATAATACGCGCATCACCACCGGCTGGTGATCCGAGTACTTGAATCCTAAATCCACGCCCTTTATTTCCTCTAATTTCACATTTGGAGAAATTAGATAGAAGTCGATAATGGTCTCAAATGTTGTACCAGGATTATAACTATCGCCAACCTTTCGATTCGTAGCAATGGTCGTGTTGGCTGCCCATGTCCAATCGGTATCCCCCATAAAGTCTTGGGCGACGTTAGTTTGGCTGTACCTCCCGGACTTACCCGGCATCAGTGCATCGAATTTAAAGTCAGGTGGGCATTGGTTCCAGTCTCCTCCTACAACGACAAAGTTCCCCTGCTCGTATTCTTTCTCCAGCAAGTCGCGTAAGAAAGCCATTTGTTGTGCCTTCAGTTCCCCTCCCTTGTCATAGGCGGAATTATGAATATTGACGACCACCAAATCGCGCCCAAACCTCGTCGGATAATGCTGTACCAAAGCACATCTGTCTAGTTGAAATATACGCATTGGCCAGGGATAATCCCCCGGTAGCTGATAGCGAACAGAAGTCACAGGTTGGTATTTGGAAAAAGTACCCAATCCTGCATTGACCCTACCATAGGCGTGCCAAGGTTCCATCAGCGGGATAGGTACCCAGTCCGAGAGATAATTGACAGCATAGGTGGCAGAATAATCAGGCAACACCTTTTTCATTTCATCAAACTGGTTAATATAATAACTGCGCTTGGAATTGTAATCAATTTCCTGAAACAAATAAAAATCATAGGCGGTGCCTTTGACAAAACCAACTGCTCCATTGACGTACTTCTCGACCAATTCTTTAGAGGGGCGAATCATTTTCCCATTAGATCGCATCATTCCCTGTGAATCAAAAAAGAAATTCGCCTCCGCTCCGAGCCCGCCATATCCCAGATTCCAAATCAAAAAAGTGAGACTTGTATCATCTACCATTTTATATGCAGCGGGCTGCTCCGGTTCCAACTTGGTGACATCTTCCGGCTGAAAGTCATAAATGGTACCGTATAGCAACACACCACCAACGTAGAGAACGACGATTACCAGGATGCCAAGCAGCATTTTCAATATTTTTCTTTTTTTCATAAATCTGTAGACTTAGTGACCAAATCCAATATGCACGTCACAAGGAAGTAAGAAAAGACGAATCTCTTTTCTCAAGTATCAAAATTATAGCGTAAGCCTTTTGTTAAACGTAACAAAAGGCTTTTTGCTTTTTATGAGTCCTCTTCCAACATTTGCGTAAGTTCATTGAGTTTCATCATACACTCAATGGGAGTCATGGAATTAATATTGATGTCTTGCAATGCTGATTTCAATTTTCCGGCAACGGGATCGACCGTTTCGAAGATGCTCAATTGATAGGCATCGGCGGCGGGAATATTTGCCATTTGTGGTTTGGCCACTTTCACATCTTCAGCTTCGCCATTTTTATCAGCGAGCGAATTTTTCTCCAACTGTGCCAGTATTTGCTGTGCACGCTCTACAATCAGGCGGGGCATCCCTGCCATCTTGGCAACATGGAT
>JALVDO010000209.1 GCA_027008975.1 Saprospiraceae bacterium
AGTCTTCTACGAAAAAGCCTGCATCCACTGTCGGAATGGTATCGCCGGACGCAACTGTATAATCCCCTGTCGTACCCGTCACCGGATCGGCATCACTATCTACATCGTCCGGAACGCCGGCTTCATCCTGTTTGGTTGGTTTGAAGTCCGTCGGGGTGGTAAAGGTCACATTGTAGGTGCCCGGCCATAAATCGCCGAACATGTACATACCGTTGGTATTCGTTTGAATAGTCGTAGGACCTACTGTTGTGCCCAGACCATTTGTTCCGTTCAAGGTCACATCTACTCCGGGTATCGGTGGCTCGCCTGCATCTTGTTGTCCGTTGTTATTGTAATCCTCCCAGACGATGTCACCCAGTTTACCAGGGATATACATTCCGGCATCTACTGTTGGAATGGTATCACCGGATGTGATTGGATACATGCCGGTCATGCCGCCATTCGCCGGATCGGCATCACTATCATTCGTATCATCTCCGTTGCCACTTGGGTCATCTACGGCTGTGAATTCATACGTACTGCCCGCTGGCGTCTCAAAGGTCACCTTATAACTTCCGGGCTTTAAGTCTCCGAACATATACATACCGTCGGCTCCCGTCATAATTGGACCTGCATTTATTATGCTACCCACACCATCGGTTCCACTCAAGGTAGCCTTTGCTCCTTCGATAAATGGCTCGCCCGCATCCTGTATGCCGTTTCCGTTGGTATCTTCCCAGACGATGTCGCCGAGTTTACCCGGGATATACATGCCGGCGTCTATGGTTGAAATTGTGTCTCCTGAAGTTAAGGTATACAGGCCGGTCATACCTCCATTGGCTGGGTCGGCATCACTATCATTGGTATCATCGCCATTCGTTGCCGGGTCATCCAATGCAGTAAACTCATAATTACTACCCATTGGTTTTTCGAAAGTCACCTTATAAGTACCCGGTAACAAATCTCCGAACATATACATGCCAGTTGCATCTGTCATGATTGGCCCTACATTGACTGCGTTTCCTTGTCCGTCTGTTCCTGACAAAGTAGCTTTTGCACCGGGAATTGGGGCTTCTCCTGCATCCTGAATACCATTGTAATTGTCATCTTCCCAGACATAGTCTCCCAGTTTACCTCTAAGAACAACTCCTGCGTCGAAATCTTTGTAATCATCACCCGGAGCCAAGGTCACACAAGAAGTGAAGGCCATTTGCCCCATGCTTGGCACAGCGTCACTGTCTTTGGTATCATCTGCTCCTACGTTTGGCGCCGTATATTCATAACTTGCCATACTTGGTAAAGTACCGGTGCTAATGTCGAATTTGACAGCATACTCTCCTCCTACCAAGCCCTCGAATTTATAGTAACCATTGGCATCTGTCAGCAGCGTTGTGCCCGTACCTACGGCATCTACTACGCCTGCCGTACAGGTGTATAACTCAACGGTCACGCCTTCTACCGGTGGCTCTGTAGGATCTTGAATACCATTGTAATTATTATCTACCCATAGGGTATCTCCTAGTAGGGCACCTAATACAGGAACAGTAAATGTTTGGCTATCTGTACACCCCATAACTCCTCCTGCATCTGCATCAATAGTTTCTGTAACACCCGGTGCCAGCGTACAAGCCAGATTTGACACCGTCAACATAGCACCTACCATGTCGTCATTGGCTGCTGCCATATCTGATATTGGGAAACCTACGAGATTGCCACTTGGGTTAGACAGAGTAATATTGCCCCCCGTATTATAATAGGTGTAGGTCACTTTTATATCATACGTACCCGTGGTCAGGCAATTGTCTGTAATATCGATAGCGGTGATGTCCATGAAACATGGTTCGTCGTAGGTAGCAGAACCTGTGCAGGTAGGATCGTTGGTCAGTTCACCGTTAACCGTTACATTATTCTCTCCATCACAAGTCAAGCCCATTATGGTGAAGGCTCCACCATTCACGGTGGGATCAACGGTCACCATATGTGTATTCCCGCTCTCGACTACTGTAATATCCACCGTGCCCGTTCCACTTCCTCCAATTGCTACGTTTCCACTTAAATCATAAGTTCCTCCCGAACATGATGTTGTCGTTAGATTAGAAATAGTGGTTGTACATGCCACAAATCCAAAATCAAAAGTATGGTTGTTAGCTCCCATCAAAGACAAATCAGCGGCTGCGACTGCAGCATCAAGATTTGTGCCATTGGTGGTACCATCACTGTCATTAATATCTGTATTAGCTCCTTCGCCTGTATTTGGCATAGTCGCTGCACCAGGGATTGCTGCTTGCTGGCTACTGCCACTGACATTCTCTATCCGA
This sequence comes from Saprospiraceae bacterium, assembly GCA_027008975.1. Taxonomy (GTDB): domain Bacteria; phylum Bacteroidota; class Bacteroidia; order Chitinophagales; family Saprospiraceae; genus JALVDO01. The sequence goes on from JALVDO010000209.1 coordinate 2,298, forward strand.
ACGATATAGTCCTGATTAGGCATCAACATCGCTATATTATAGATATGGCTAGCGGTGGTCGTCCCATTTGGGTCATTACTAAAAATGTAATTACCATTTGCATCTGTGGTTGCCGAGCCAATTTCCGTAACCCCATCTGCCTTGAAAAGTTTGACGACTACGCCGGCTATGCCAGGCTCGCCTGCATCCTGCACACCGTCTGCATCGGTATCTTCCCAGACTAGGTTACCGATTTCGATAGGTGGGGGACCGGATAAATACTCTATATCACCAATACCAACTGACTTACCCATATGTGGGGGAATATCATTTGGATTGCCGCCGTACTCCTCATTAGGATAGGCTTGCTTTTGTATCTCTGAACCTCCCGTAGTGTTACTAAGTGCTTTCACACCTCCTGAATCAGTAGATTTCGGGTCAAAAACTGTAGTCATCACTTGACCACTACCTATTAACTGTAATAAACTACCGGAACCTGTTTCTTGATGGTCAATGCCTAAGCCATTATCACTTGTACCTGCGTTATCACCAAAATAGAACTCACCTCCTCCGGGTCCTTCTCCCGTGCCAGCACCGCCAGTAGTCACCCCACCACAGGATCCATTGCTCTCTAATGTCCAGCCTGTACCGCTTTTACAAGCCCTGAGAATTTCTCCCCCCGCATGTCCTTCAGACAAAGATGTATCGTTACAATCAGGTGGATAATTGTTATTACCGGTAATCATGCCATATCTGTCCATAAATGCCAAAATCATGGCGCCGGTTTCATCAAATTCTATATCAGATAAAATTGGTTCAGGATGAGAATCACCATGCCAAGTTAAATCTGTTGTCCATGGCTGCCAAGGTGCTAAACCATTACCAAAAATGGTATGCGTTCTGGGATAATCCAAGGCAAAACTAAATACCGAAGTAAAAGTTGTTCCGTTATATTTCATTACATGAGCCATCAAATCGCTTCGATTTTGAGAGCCCTCCGCACTACACACAACTCCCACGTATAGTCCGTTTTTAGTATTTAAAGCCCAAGGTCTGTAATCGCCCCCATTACAGCCAGGATCGGGAATTGCAATTGTTTGCTGCAATGCCTTTGTTGCCACATCTATTACCAACACTTGTTTATTAGTAATATCCATCACGTATAGTGTCTTCTCATCCTGGCTAAGATCTATATCCCCAAGTCCTATTCGTCCAGATTTTAAATATGCATCAGGATCGTGACTAGGCAAATTTATATCATTAGGTAATTGATGGCACGCATCACTGGAACGATCTATACTTCCTAAATTAATGCCTAATGTTGTAACATCAAGCCAATTGCTAAAAGCAGGTGCTCCCGCTTTTGCTCCGCTCACTAAATATATACCGCCTAATCCTAGAGGACCTAATCCCATATGTCTCCTTACGACTGCCGATGAGAAAATCTTGTCCTCACTTTTAGACGTTGCAATACCCCAAAGAGAACCTGTTTGAGAACCAGTTGAATAGTGTTTAGATAAATCTTCATCTGTATTCTCATTATAATTCCAATAAATTAATGTTTCCACATTAGCACTTGTCCCTCCTGTACCATTACCATTCGCATATATTGGAGCTACAATGGTCGGATTAGTGTTGTCAGTGTAATCACTAGGGTTGTGCAATCCAAAATTAACCCCGGTCGCCGGAGCTGTTACAAACTGCACAGAAGTATTCTGTGCCCCTGCATCCGGACTCTCTTGTAAATAAGAAGGCCAATTGCTAAACTCCACTCTAACAGCTCCTGCCGGAGCACCTGCGATATAATAA
>JALVDO010000210.1 GCA_027008975.1 Saprospiraceae bacterium
CTCCTGAAACTCCTCTTCGGTCAGGATGCCATCCTCCTTGAGCTGAGATAGTTCTTTCAGTTTTTGCACGACATCTTCCTTTGTTTTTGGAGCATCCGGAATAGTGTCAGGAGTAGGAGTATCTTCCAATATTTTTTTGGTGACCTTCTTTTTCTTACCGGTTGCCGGTTTTTTAGTGATGATTTCCTCATCGCTTAACTCCTCTGCTATTTTTTTGCCTTTTTCAAATTTCTCTTTGTAGAACTTCTTTAGGCGCTCGGTATCCAAATCAAGGATAGTCCCTCCCTCAGAGAAATGTTGCTTGAATACTTCCCCTAAAGCATAAGTTGAGGCGCCATTAAAAACAGAAGCTGTCACTCCACCAACGAGTGTTCCAACTCCGGGGATTAATTTGATAAGCCCTCTTGCACCGGCTCGCGCCAGGGCAGCACTACTAAGGCTGGTGATGATTGCCTTTCCCTGCGTTTCAGAGAAATCCTTGTTATACACACGACACAATTGTCGTATCATATCCATCTGAAGGGCACTGACTGCAATAACGTCTGCTATAGGCAGTGGGATGAAGCTCGCCCCGAGCGACCATATGACGTGATTTTTAATAACCGTATCTGCGTGTTTGCTCTGTTGATCCTGATTATTATCTCCCATGATTTTTTTCTTTAAATTTTTCTTAGCGTATTTAATTATCTTTTTTTGCATACTCCAAAAGTGCTGTCATAAATGATGAAATACTATAATAAACGACGATTTGTATTATATTTTAGACAAATAGCATCCTTTGATATTTTCGTTTCACTACACTTTTTGCTTCTCGGAAGCAATTTATGAATGGCAATCATCACCTCTCGACAAACAACGCCTTTTACCTGATAATCTTCTCCTTCTGTCGGATACTTTGACTTAATCGATGATTTGCTGTAAGTTTGCAAGTAATTACCGTAAAGTAATGTATCTTTATCGAAGGTGAATCCACATTCGGTTATAGCAACTCCACGCCTAAAAGCGTAGAATGATAGCCGACTTGCTTCGTCATAATAACATCCGGTATGATTGTATAGTTTTGCGGGGATATTCTTTCTGCTGGAAGGCAAACTAACCAAAATGACATCTTGAGCAACATTTTTCAAAACTAAAAAAAACTTTCCTTCAGAAACTTCTCCATTACTAAAAACAAACTTGGGAAAAAATAGCAGCTGCCCCTCTTTTAGTTCCATATCAAAGCTGATGAGTTTTTTTGCCTTTGGAGAAATTCTATTTGAGATAGATAACGCTCACGCATCCATTCTTCACTAATTACCCTCGTCAAATCCAATTGGACAGGATAATATGATATTAAACCCTGCTCTAAAGCTTCATAGACGCCATTTTCCTTTGCGGTCTTTGTCCATAGAGAATCTTCCCGATGAGTGTATTCTATAAGACTACGAGCACTCATTTTCCCGTATTCTTTGATTATTTCATCCATTAAGGCAATCTCTGCATCAGTAAACTCATCGTCACTGAATTTTATTTTGGGGCTTATCTTCTTTTGAGAATTTGAAATATAAGGAGCTAAACCTATTGGTCTATTGGATGTTTCCTCATACATGTCATACGAAACGGGACCCATTTTCCACAACTCAAACTTGATATTACAGAACGGCAACCCCCATCTGCGAGCGGACTCCTCTTCCAGAATGTAGGATAATTTTAGGAGCTTTGTCTTTGATAGGTGTGGTATTTTTTCAGCGAGATAAACAATAGCATTGCCAATCTTATCTATCTGTTCGGCATTGTACTTCGGCGTTGTAAACATAAGTGAAATTAGTATGGCTCCCTGCAAGTTTCAACATTTTTTGCGAATTATGCAAGTTTTGTTATTACTTAAATAGAGCGATATAGTTTATCCTTTCATCTCCCTCCTATCAATCTTCATCCATATCTATCAAAGGGACGGGGCGGTTGATGCTTTCTTCGAGCGAAATAAATGTCTCTGTTCGTTGGATGCCTTCAATGACTTGAATCTTATCGTGCAATAAATTTTTGAGATGTTCGGTATCCTTGCAAACAGCCTTGGCGAAGATGCCGTAGTGTCCGGTAGTATAGTGAGCACCTACTATTTCGGGGATGCTTTCCAATGCTTTAGCAACGCTATCGTAGAGCGAACTTTTCTCTAAAAAAATGCCTAGGAAGGCGACAATATCGTGTCCGAGTAAATCGTGATTGACATCGAGATGGTAGCCTTTAATGACTCCCATTTCCTCCATTTTTTTCATTCTGACGTGTATCGTCCCCCCGGAGACGAACAATTGCTGACCAATTTCAGCGTAAGTCTTTTTTCCATCTTTCATCAGGATGGTCAATATCTGTCGATCGAGTTTATCAAGTTTACCTTTGCTCATGCTATTAGAAAATTCGCAACAAATCTAATATTATTTTTTTATTTGTCAAAGGAAAAAAGAAAAAGACTCACATTTATTTAAGAAAATGATTTAGTACTTTTGCCGATACAAAACAATAGCTGTATGTTCATCTTACTCATTTCCGCCATTATTGGACTATTTGTTGCCATGCTTTTTGTCAATATTTACTTTAGGGTGAAGGTGTTAAAAGCTTATAAGGTATTGGTGCAAAACAGGGTAGAATTCAAGGCCGTACATGTATTTAATAAAAAGCGGATGGCAGAAGAAATACTACCCAAATATCCGACTTTAAAAAAGGAAATTACCGATTTTGCCAATCATATTCGTTACTCTATCAAAATGGCAACGGTATTGATTATTCTCATTACCGCTTTTGGTGCAGTGCTGATGTATTACCGATAAATTTGGAAGATTCAATCCGTTGTAAAAACCAATTCACCATCCTTTGACAGGGACTCATTATAAATGTAATTATTCACCAAAAGTGATTTCAAACCTTCTTCATCCTGTATTTGGTATTTGATGATTTGATTTGCCATAGCTCCCCTTGCCTTCTTTGCATTAAAAGAAATGACTTTATAAATGCCGTTGCGATTTTCTTTGAAGTGTACGTTAACCAGCTTTCCGGCTAATTTCTTTGTATTAATAGCCTTAAAGTACTCTTTGGAGGCAAGGTTCAAAAGGATTTTTGAGCCGGATGCTTCTATGTCTTCATTGAGTAAATCAACGATTTTATCTCCCCAAAACTCATAGAGGTTTTTCTTCTTTCCAATACTTAACTTTGTCCCCATTTCCAGCCGGTAGGGAAACATCAAATCCAACGGACGGAGTAGTCCGTAGAACCCCGATAGTATTCGCAGGTGATTCTGCGCAAAATCGACCTCGGCTTCGTTCATCTCTGAGGCTTTTAGATCCACGTAAACATCACCTTTAAACATAAACATCGCCTGCTTGGAATTGCCGGGACGTAAAGGCAACTCAAAGTGTTGGTATCGTTCATAATTCAGCATTGCCAGATTATCGCTGACCTTCATTAGTGTTTTTAGCTGATTTGGAGACTTTTTTTTCAACAAACGAGCCAGTTTTTCTGTTTCCTCCAGGAGGCGTGGCGTGGTGTGCTTGTCAGGAATGGTTGGATTTTCGTCCAGAGTCTTTGCCGGTGATAATACGGTTAGCATATTATTTTATTTTTTTTGTAAATACTTACCATGAGGGAGAGGGGAACACGGATGACCCTGACTTTATCGGTCAGGGCATACACAGACGGAATCCATACGGAGGCGTACTGGCCCGGATTTTCACGGATTTTTGTTTTCGCTTTCGCAAAAACGGGTGCAAATTCAACTGCGTTGTTCATTAATTATCATTTGACATTGGTCTCACTTTGGTCGTCAGACCAAAATAAGCCTGCCTCTCGTTGCGCAGATCCGTGTAAAACACCGTGGTAGTGGCGTAAAATCGGTGTAAATCCGCTACATCCGTGTCATCCGTGTTCCCTTTATCCCCTTATTAGCAAATTGCAAACATAAAGTATGAGGTGGTAAGTAGTTACATTATTTTTTGTAAATACATATCAATTACCATAATCAAACACTCATCGACAATCTAAGTTTATATATCTTCGTTATTTTATTCACACCGCCATTAGACCCGGTAAAAATGTAAAA
>JALVDO010000211.1 GCA_027008975.1 Saprospiraceae bacterium
AGTAGTGTTAGCGAATAAAAAGTTTGTAGGTAAGCGACTCATGCTCATTGCGAAGGTGTATTAAATATACCCCCGGCGTGAAATCTTCCGTGGAGAATTTCATAAAAGAATTACTGCGCCTCAGTAGTTTAATGTTTTTCGACTTTCCGTCAATGGTATAGACCTCAATTTGCGGATTGGAGTAATTTTTGGGTATTACAATAGTAACGTTATCTGTTGCCGGATTTGGAAAAATGGATGGGGTATTGCGCTCCGCTTTTCGTTTTTCCCCTTGAAATGCCTTCCCGACGACCTCCTCCTCATTGGAGGCTCTTCCGTGCCCTCCTCCTATAAAGGCAATTGAGTAATTCGAATAGGATTTCGTTTTGACCATATCAAGGCAGGGCCCACTGGTAAAAGTAACCGGCGTAACCTCTGTTGTCTTAAGCGGTACGATTTGTCCTTCTGAATTTGTCGTGTACTGAATATTGGTAATTTTTGTCCCGTTGTCAACTTTGACGCTGGTAGCTATCAATAATTTTGACGGACTGTATCGCATCTTCACGGATTTATCTTCATTAGACAAAATAAATTCACCATCGGTCGAATTGACATGGGTGACAGATAGTCCCTGTGCCTCCAAAAGACTTCCTAAATCATTTGGAAAAGGAGTAATTGCCCGTCCATTTTCCATTTTGCTCTTTAAAGTCTGGTGCTGTAACAGACTTTCACTAGAATGTGCCCGAAATGTAGCAGGCTTATCTTCTTTTCCAGGTGGAATGGAAATATCCCAGGGGTAATCGACAAAATTACTTTTGGTAACACTATAGGTGCCATCTTCGTCAATGTAAAATTCTTTAATTGGATCCATCCACGGTTCATCTAAGTTCTCTGTAGAATGTATTCTCATTTTGACCCTAAATTCACCATCTGCACCTATTTCCTGAATGACAGATTTTACGATTTTTCGCTTTCGTATTCTATTGAGTACAAGTGGGCTAATGGTGCTGATGTCTATTCCTTTTGGCAGCTTGTACGATATGGTCTCTTCTACATCATAAGCGATTCGTCTGATTCCGGATGATTGCGAGAAAACAATCGTACTAAAGAAAAGAAAAAAGAAAAGTGCGAAATTATGTTTCAAAAATGGGGGGGGTGCAAAATAAAATAACGGTTCATGTTTAAAAAGTTTTTATGGTTAAATAATAGTTGCAATATACCAATTTAATTTTAAAAATAAAAATAATATTTGTACTTTTTATGATTTTGCGAGAGAAGAGGTGTGGATGCAATATAGAGTAGTGGTGGCGGATAGAACACGATTGTTTACAAAACAATATCCGTGAACAGTTCCCTGAAAGCAGCAGTGTTTACCTATGGTATGGTGAGGGCGGCGGCTAAAGCGCGCCGGTACTATTTACAAAATGTATAGTAATATTTCCAAAAATAAAACTACCTTTAGGCTTCAAATTTAAAGCCATAAAGAGATGATTCGACAAAATACCGACTTTAGAAAAGTATTCCTTTTACTGATTATTTTATTTAGCGGGCTTGCCCTCAAAGCAGAAAAAAAACCATTAATCGTACAAGTGGCGACTCAGGATGCCATAGAACGGTATGATGGGAAAATCCAATATTTATCTTTGATTACACCCATCAAGAAGTGTTTTCTGGATAAAACCCCGGCTTTTATTGTAGAGTTGCCACTAAGTCTGGTGCCGGTGGGTGCCAAGGCGATGGATTTAAAGGTGGCTGGTGAAGATTTTCATTTTGATAAGGTAGCACCTATCCTCATCACAAATGTCCCCGCCGGAGAAGTGGAGATTGAAGTACAGTTATTAGATGCCGAAGCAAGGCCGCTTGCTTTTAAATCGGGGGCTAAAAGCTCCTTCGATATTAAAGCCATCGCCCGTACACCTTTTTTCAAAAATGATGCGATTGTTTTTGGTATTCTGCTCCTTATTTTGGGGTTGATATTCTGGACGAGTGGGATGCCTGTCTTTAAGACTTTTTACAAATATGTGCCGGCGCTTTTACTTTGTTATTTCCTGCCGTCTTTTTTGAATTCGGGTGGCTTGATTTCGGGCGATTATTCCAATTTGTACTATGTCGCTTCGCGATATTTGCTACCGGCGAGTTTGATATTGCTCTGTATCAGTATCGACTTTAAGGGGATTATGAACCTCGGACCCAAGGCGCTGATTATGTTTTTTGCAGCTACTCTGGGGATTATTATCGGTGGACCAATTGCACTATTGGCGATTCTGAAATTTGCTCCCCACCTAATCAATGCCGACCCCGTTGAGGTTGCCAATGGACTTTCGACCATCGCAGGGAGTTGGATTGGTGGAGGTGCGAACCAAACGGCCATGAAAGAAATTTTTGAAGTAAAAGACCAGATATTCTCATCTATGGTGATTGTTGATGTGGTCGTCGCCAATATCTGGATGGGCTTCCTTTTGTACGGTGCGGGTATTACTGATAAGCTGGACACAAAGCTTAAAGCGGATAGTTCAGCTATTAAAGAATTGCAGAAGAAAGTGGGGAATTATCGCTCATCTATTGAGAAAATTCCCACGACGCGGGATGTATTCACCATGATGGCAGTCGCATTTGGTGGTGTCGCCTTATCGCATTGGCTTTCACAATTAATCGTTGGAGCACTTCGTCCGCACCGGGAGACACTAAAAAACTTAGGGTTACAATCTCTAAACTCCTCTTTCTTTTGGTTGATTGTTATCGCCACTACCTATGGTCTGTTACTGGCGCTAACCAAGGCGAGAAAACTAGAAGGCGTTGGCGCATCGCGCTGGGGTAGTGTATTTATTTACATTCTGGTAGCGACGATAGGGATGAAGATGGATTTAATTTCCATCTTTCAGAATTTGGGATTATTTGCAGTCGGTATCATCTGGATGATTATCCATATCTCCGTCTTGCTATTGGTCGCCAAGCTTATCAAAGCACCTTTCTTTTTTGTGGCGGTTGGTAGTCAGGCAAATATCGGTGGGGCGGCTTCCGCTCCTATCGTCGCTTCCGCATTTAGCCCGTCTTTGGCACCGGTCGGGGTGTTGATGGCGGTATTGGGATACGCATTGGGTACTTATGGTGCAATTATTTGTGCTTATATGATGCGGGCAGTTGCAGCCGGATTTTGATTTGTGAAAAAGTAACTACTTACCACCTCATAATGTAAGCTTGTAATATGGGAGCATTTGCCATATCTTTACGTTTAAGATTACAGGGCTACGCCCCTAATTAATCCATTGCTAGTCGTTGTTTACGAAGATATTAGGGTTACGCCCCTGATAACATATGGACATCCGATACATAAATGTATCCTCTACCAAGGGCGTTAGCCCTTTAATCTTCGTAATAAGTGGAACTACAAAAAAATATAAAGGGGCGTAGCCCTGACATCTGTTCATTGTTCCTTTCTAAAAGATATATAGGATGGTAATCCTACACACGCACCCGTATCCATGCCGCCATTCATAGTAAGTAGTTACCTGAAAAATTTCTAATAGAGGGTCTGTTTTTACACCTCTTTTTTGATTTTATCAACAAAAAACCCTTTTTATTAAAAGTATTCTAAATTTTAATTTTAATTATTAGAAAATTTGCAAGAAATAACTATTTCTTTTACCTTTGCATTATCCTTTTAAAGAAAAGGAGTGATTCATAATAATGTGAGGTGATGAAACAGGCAGCCATATCCTCTTGTCTCGGGGATGAGGAATCAGGGATAAACACGGTATAAGGTTTCTTCTAGAAAATGGGATTGACCACCAAAATTGTACCGCGGCTAACCTCCTCGTGCAGGTTCGAATCCTGCTCTCACAGCGCTTAAAAGCCACTCAGTCTTGGATTGAGTGGCTTTTTTTGTTTGAGTGATATGTGGGTATTAAAACAGGTCTCCCAAAGACGCATCCATTCAGGACAGGGAGATCGGAGAGCGGTTTTAAAGAAGTAGTTTCTATTACAATATGAATAGTTTTTAGTATCTTAGCACTTCAAAAGCAGCGTCATGAAACGTCCGTGACTAACAATATAGACACACAAGGCAATGATTATTTTA
>JALVDO010000212.1 GCA_027008975.1 Saprospiraceae bacterium
ATCGTTTGGCGAAAAGGCATTGGGTGGATAAATAGGTCGATTCTTGATGACGTGTATGACCAATTCATCCGTGGCAAAACACAGGGAATCATTGACAACTGTAACGGTGTAGGTCGTTGTCGAGGTGGGATTTAAAAAGATTTCATTACAATCCGAATTGAGGCAATGAAGCGAATCCGTCGGGTTCCAACTGAAATTGACCGGAAACTCATTGGCAACAGCCGTCGCCATCGTATCATAGCCCAATTGGATGGTCAGGTCGGGACCGGCATCAACGATTAATTCCTCCGGCTGGGCGACATAAGCCTCTGTATCATCATCACAGCCATTGGCGTCCAGTACACTAAGCGTGTAGGTGCCTTCGTGAAGATTTGAAAAATTATTGGATATTTGGTACGTCTCGCCGTCAATGCTAAATTCGTAAGGAGGTGTGCCACCTTCGCCTTCCACATCAATTTGCCCATCGGAATAATCAAAACAAATATTATCTATGACATCCAAAACGTTTATTATCAACTCCGGTGGCTGAGTGATGGTCGTCGTCTGCGACAAAACACAATCGTGCTCATCCGTCACCGTTAAGGTATAATCACCCGCAGGAAGCGCTGAAATCCCCGACGAGGTAGCGTTTGTACTCCATTGGTAGGCATATTCGCCCGTACCTCCACTAACGAGGGCATTCAAGGCTCCATTCGACTCGCCAAAACACCGGACATTATCTGTCTCAAAATCAATCGTCAAGGGCAGGGGATCGACCAATTCCAATTCAAAGTGCCCCTTACACCGGTTGGCATCAAGCACGTCTATAATGTAAAGCCCTTCGGACAATCCGGTCTGAACACTAGTCGTGATAAATCCGTTTCCGTCATTCCAATCGTATTGATAGGGCGACAACCCGTTATTAACATCGACAACGGCAACACCATCGGAGTAGTCGGTACAACTCGGGTCGGTAATCGCTTGTGTCAAGGGGTCGAGTAATAACTCTAATTCGTGTACGGGGATGGTCATTTCCAGTTCGCAACCATTGGCATCCCTTACGACAACGGAATAATCGCCATGGGGTAAATTCGCCAAAGTATTATCAGACGTAAATCCCGTATTTTCCCAATTGTAAAGATAAGGAGAAACACCACCTGTCGTTGTCAATACCACCGCGCCATCGACCCCGCCATCACAGGTAGGCATGGTAATAGCAGTATCCACACGAATACTATCAGGCCCACCTACTGTATAGGCTTGTATCGTTTGGCACAAAGCCGCGTCGGTAACGGTGACGACATACTCACCCTGACCCAACCCATTGATAAAACTCGTAGTAAAACCACCATCCCACATATATTGGTTGGGACCATAACCACTACTTATATTCAGATTAATACTTCCCATCTGATCGCCCGCGCATTGTTCATCAGCCACAGTAGCGTTTGTATCAAAATGCCCTTCGCAACAAACAACTTCTACCGTAGAGCGAACTTCGGTGACCAAACAGCCCCGGTCTGTCTCAATGGTCAACACGACGGTCTGCAACCCCGCCTGATTGTATGTCACCGTATGGGGACCAATCCCCTGTGCGATAGAGGGAGTGGCATGAGGGCCAAAACTCCATGAATAACTACTAATATTCCCAATATAGGTAGAAGCATCCGTATAAGTAACCGGCTCTCCAACGCATACTTCATTGACCGGCTCGGAGGTGAAATCTGCCGTCGGCCCGAGGAATGTTCCCGTACCGCCAAACTCAATAGAAAATCCACTTCCCGATTGACTGAAATTATTGATAATAATCGCATAGCTGCGCCCCGAAACCATATTGATGGCGCTGATGAAATTATTGTTCCCCGACTGACAGCCACAGGATTCCCCCGTATCGGGGTCTCCAATCATCATACCGGTAGCTCCGGTACAGGCCTGCCATTCACTTAGTGGTGAGCCGACGTTTTCACCTGAAAACATACATCGAAGGGTGAACCTCCCCGAGCAGTCATCAATCCCATTGGGTAGTTCATAGACCGCAAAGTCAATATCGTCGGCGGGGTTCAATGGCGTGATGGTAAACTCAAGCGAGCCGGACTGGTCACAGGTCCATTTATACCAGGAGGAGCCGGACTCCTGAAATGTTGGGCAATTGGTAGCAGCACATTCGGTACCGAGATCTTCGTTAACAGCCCCAATTCCCGTTAGGAAATCGACCGTAAAAGGGCTTTTATCGCATAATATCACCCCCGGGTCGCAATCCCCATTCGGCTCGGGCACTTCATTGTAATTATTGATGCAAAGCTGAAATGTACCCTCAAAGGCAAACCGGGCACTAACCCGGATATAATACGTCGCCCCAATCGTCAATGGCCCTGCAAAAACATTCACCTGATCATAATTGAAAGCATCAGAAGAACATCCGATATCGGTGAGGTTACCACAACTGCCCTCATAAATTACCATTTGGGGGTTTTGCTGGGTTCCTCCGGGATTATTGTCAACCCTTCCGATGACGCTGACATTCACCGTCGTTGCTTCTGCGACAAACGCAAACCAAACGTCTTTGTTTTCCGTAGTATTCGGGAAGCAAAGTGGACTTGGGTCAGCAGACTCCGTCGCATCTATATTGGAATAAGCACCGGGGTCTGAGCACCAGTTGGTAACATCCTCCAGCATAATAGCATTGACACATTCGTCATTGGCGGGCTGTGCCAATACAAGGATGGGAAGCAGTATGATGATAATCGTGAAGTATTGTCGCATAGTCTTGATATTTTCATTCATTGCGAATGATTACGATAAAATAGACGTTGCAATTTCGGTAAAAAGTTGGAAAGATGGTGTTAAGAACCATTTAAAGTTTTGCCTTCCTTAGCCAAATGTCGTTAAAAAACAGGTGAAGACCTATTTTTTGACCTTGATGTAGTAAGTTTTGTGCTGTTTGTTGGTCAGTTTATCCGTTCTCAGCCATGGGTTATAAACTTTGAGCATGCGGTAAGTCATACCGTATTTTTTGGCAAAGTCGCCCAAATTTTTGATTTCTTTATTTACTGTAACAATGGCGAAATCATCAAGTGGAGGGTAATAATCTTCTTTGTCGATCTGATAACCAAACTGCAAGGGCTGGGTAATCACCTCTTTCAAGGCGACAATGCGAAAGATATAACGCCCTGTTTCGATATTGAGGTTGAGATCGTAATAATTACCGGTTTTTTGATTATCGACTGCATTGCTGATACGTGAAGCCCCTGCATTGTAAGCGGCGGCAGCCATTGTCCAATTTCCGAATCGCGCTTTGAGCTTTTTTAGGTATTTTGCAGCAGCATGGGTCGCTTTTTCAAGGTGGTAACGCTCATCCACCTCCTTATTGATTTCAAGCCCGTATTCTTTTCCCGCTCCTTTGAGGAATTGCCACAAGCCGGCAGCCCCGGCAGGCGACGTTACGTTCTCGAGGTTGCTTTCGGCAACGGCAAGGTATTTAAAATCATCGGGTACGCCCTCCTCTTTGAGTATTTTTTCGATAGTGGGAAAAAACCTCGCTGTTCGTTTTAGATTCAAAACAGTACTGGAGTGCCAGTAAGTATTAACGGTCAATTCCCGTTCCAAGCGCTCTCTGACATCAAAATTATCAAGTGGCAATTGTTCTCCGGCAAAGTCGTAATTATCCCGCATGGGGATAGACTCCACCACTTGAGCTATAGGTGGCACTGCACTGACAGAATAACGTGATTTAGCAGGTAGTTTGCTATCTTTCGAAAAGGAATAGAAGAGAATGGCAGTAAAGAATACAGCGAGGGTAATGGTATATATCTGAATATTTTTTTGCATACCTAAGTAGTTACCTTTTTTTATAAATGGGAACCGTCGAACACGGCTCGCCGTACATAATACTCTTAGAAATAGGTGTCAATTTGCTGGTCAATTCAAAATAAGCAGAGGTCGGTACCGGTTTTTTACTACACCCTTTCACGACGATTCTTTGGTCTTCGTAATCCTTTGTATCCAAAGAACGAATTTTTTGTGTATAATAATGTGAAAGATAAGCATCCTTTGTCCCCATAAAAACCTCTT
>JALVDO010000213.1 GCA_027008975.1 Saprospiraceae bacterium
CAACAGCTTAACAGCTTAACAACTTAACAACTTAACAGCTCAACAGCTTTACAACCTCCCTCCCATTGGTCATGAGGCAGGCTCAACAGCTGAATAACTCAACAACTCAAATAAACAAGAAACAAGAAACAAGGAACAAGGAACAAGGAACAAGGAACACCGAACACCGAACAAAGAACTCCCCCACTTCCTCTAAAAAACCTTCTTATACGTATTCCCCATTCCGAAAACACCATAACCATCCTTTATATTGGAATAAACATTTACGGGCTGCGAAAAAGGATTATCAACGGCATTCCAATAGGTACTGAGAGAGGTGAGATAATAATACGCCTCCTTGGTAATATGAACCAGGTGTACCTCGTGCGATTGGATTACTCCCCATCCGCCATAGGTCTGCCCCTTGATTGTCACTTGTTGCCCATTGAAGGATTTGTCACTAAACAACAAAGCTCCATCTGCCATGATAAGGGTCGGGTCATTCGTCTCGAGATAGGTGCTCTGTAATTCGGTGATAGAATCCTGCATATTTGAGTAATCCGGATACTTGGTAAGATTAAATAAGCGTATTTGATAATAATCCTCACTGTCTCCCGGATCGGTGAAAGTCACGTTGAGCAAATCCAATTGGCCACCGTCAATAGAGCCACTGCCGTTGGGGATATATTCCGCTTTATCTATGGATATCTGGTCGGGCATCACCTGTACCGCGTTGGCAACGGGCAGACCATCAAAAGTGGCTTCCAGCCTGAATTCATCACCGGCAACGGGAGTATAATTGAGTTGTGGGAAAATGTATTTCCCCTCCCGATTATTGTTGAATTCGGAATAAAAAACTGCAGTATCTGCAAGGGATCCATTGATGTACAATTTGACGGAAGCGTCCTCCGGCAGGGGCTGATTTTCTTCATCTAAAATACCCCGGCTTTTGTCTATGTGGACAAAGGGGAGGGTATCCTGCGACAACCAAAGAGCACTCATCGCCACCTTGGGTTCGTGCTTGGGGATTTCGATTTTAACGACCTGCGAAAAGTTATCTTCATCACAGGAGACAAATACGATATTTGCTGCCAGTAAGAGGAGCAGGAATAATATATTTTTTTGAAAATTAATTTGCTTTATCATAAGTTGATTGTTTTTAAAACTTGAAAGAATAAGAGACAGATGGAATAACAGGAAGAATACTTATCTCCTTGAATACCGGTTTGCCAAAGTCAGGACTTACAGGGTTATTTTCGGTACCCGCAGTAATAAAGTACGGGTTCTTGTGATAATAGGCATTATAAGCGCCTACCGTCCAGGTGCGTTCCCATCTTTTTTTCTTTTTGTGGAATTCAATGCTCACATCAAGGCGATGGTAATTGCTCATCCTGAAAGCATTCTTTTTACCACCCGACTCAATAGTGCTGGGATAGGGATTGTAATTTCCCGTCTGAAAGTTTTCGATAGTCGAATATTTATAAGTATTAAGCGAAACGGCATTTCCCGTACCGTAAACCCATGCTGCCGACAGGTCGATATTATCCGTCAGTTTATGGCTGACCACCACCGAAATATCGTGGCGTCTGTCATAACGATATGGATACCATTCTCCACCGTTAAACTCATCGTAACGCCGGTTATTCCAGCTCAACGTATAACCAATCCAGCCGGTTGTTTTTCCCTTTTTCTTTTGAATAAAAAATTCAGCACCATAAGCCTTGCCTTCTCCTTGGGTAATTTTCCCTTCCCAATCGTTGTCCAATCCGTCGAGGAAGCTGGCACCGGCTTTATAGGAGACGACATTTTTCATTTCCTTGTAAAAACCCTCTATGCTAATTTCGTATTTATCCAGAAATGTCTTAGCCACACCGACTGCCGCCTGCCACGATTTCTGGGGTTTAATCTTCTCGGTACTCGGTACCCACAGGTCGGTTGGGAGGCTCAGCCCTTCAAAGGTAAGCAGATTGATATACTGCGCCATAGAGCTATAGGAAGCTTTCAGGGCGACGTCATTACTCAATAGATAACGCATTCCGATCCTCGGCTGAAGAGAAGCGTAAGTCTTCCCATCGACATTGAAAGCAGAGGCGTGTAGCCCGACATTTGTCTTGAAAGCACCAAACTGTATATCGTCTTCAAGGTATAGGTTAAACTCCTTGGAGTAAGCATCATTTGCACCTAAAAGGGTATCGAATTTAGTCTCATTGTATTCGGACTTCAAAGCCAGAGCCCCCGGACTGTACTGATGCCGGGTAGCGGCAGCCCCAAAGCGGATGTAGTGTTGAGGAGAGGGGATATAATCAAAATCGACCTTAGCGGCGTAGTCCTCAATTCCTGATTTGTATTTTGCAGAAAATATATCTCTCGTTCCATCTCCATTATCATAATTCTCCCCTACGATGAAATTAATCAAATAGCGGCTGTAAGTCAGGGTCGTGTTGGCAAATAATTTGTTGCTAATCTGGTAATTCCAGCGCAGGGCGGCAATGGAGTTGCCCCATTTAATGCCCCCTGTGTCCGAGCTTCCAAAATAGGTATAAGACTCTTCAAAAACATCCGCGCCACGATAAAAGCTGGCAAACAGTCGGTGCTTATTATTGAATTTGTGCTGCACCTTGGCGTTGAGGTCATAAAAGAATAATTTGACATCTAATTTTTCTTCCGGATTACTCGCCATGCTTGCTTTGATAATCGGCTTGAATATCAAATCGGCATAAGTCCTCCTTGCGGATAATAAGAAGGAAGTCTTTCCCTTAACGATTGGTCCCTGAAGGGCAATCTTAGAAGAAATCAGCCCGATAGAGCCTTCCCCGTGGAATTCATTGAGGTTGCCTTCCTTCATATTTATTTCCAGCACAGAAGATAAGCGACCGCCGTAGCGCGCCGGAAACCCTCCTTTGGTCAGGGTGACATTCTTAATCGCATCCGCATTAAATACGGAGAATATCCCCAAGAGATGAGATACATTGTAAACGGGTACACCATCCAGCAGAATGAGGTTTTGGTCGGGGCTGCCACCACGGACGTACAGCCCGTTTTGCCCCTCGCCACCCGATTGCACTCCGGGCAGTAGCTGCAATGCTTTGAGCACATCTACCTCCCCGAGCAGTGCCGGTATTTTTTTGATTTGCTCAACAGGCACCTCTACCCTACTCATCTGTGTAGCCTCCTCAATTCGCTCCACGCGATCGGCAATCACTTCCACTTCTGTCAATTCCAAAGCGGCCGGTAGGGCGATGGTCATTTCCATATCCTTATTGAGGTAAATCTTTTTTCTGACCGTCTGAAAGCCAATGTAGGAAAAAGATAAATCGACGGAGTCTTTCGGCAGCGTCAGGCTAAAAAAGCCATAGACATTGGTCACCGTTCCCAATCCGGATTTATTGTCATAAACATTGGCAGAGATTAGTTTCTCCCCGGAAGAGGCATCTTCTACATACCCACTGATGGTGTAGGTCTTCTGGGCGAGTAGCCCGCCGGCTACTACAATAAACATTAAGAGCGCATAGGTTTTTTTAATCATTGTTGGTGATAAGTTTTAGTTATAAAATTTATTGATTTATTGTAACTACTTACGATTTATTTAAATTATTAATTGTTACGTAAACCCGATTCTAATAAAATTCATTGAACAACCTTCATCATATTACGCCCCTCTGGGGCTGCCCATATTGCGCCCTAATTGCAATTGTAAATTGCGTTTAAAATCTGTGTCATCAGGTACAGCAAATATCCCACTTGTTTCAGAATGAAATGTCCATCCGAATGGTTGCATATCTCCCAGACATAATAGCGATGTTCTTTTCAGAACGAGCCCCCTATTTTGCAACCCGACAATCCATTGTAATCAAAGACGGCTGGAAACCGGAAATAGTTTGTTGAGGATGGATTTTAAGATTTTTTTAGGGGAATTAGGGTGTTTCTGGTATTTTAATGCTTCGCTGCTATCTCCGGTAGAGAATTTTTTTTGTGACAGCTAACAAACAAAAAAGGGAGTCTGTTTCCAGACTCCCTTTGTGATTATTTCAATATTCGATGAATAATCTCCGTAA
>JALVDO010000214.1 GCA_027008975.1 Saprospiraceae bacterium
TATGATTTGGACATTAAGTTTATCGAGCTCACCGGTATCCGGCAGCGGACCGCCCTCAAGGTAGTATGGAATCCCCACAACCACAATCCGGTACTCTCTCCATTCATCAGGGGGTTGAGTTGATTATGTGTTTATTACAAAATGCACACTTGTGCTTTGAGTAAAAAGCATTTGCATTCAAAACTGAATTCATATATTGAATAGCCTTACTTTTTGGCATTGCCCCAAAAAGTAACAAAAAGGTTGGGCGTCCTGACAAACATATTCTCGACGCACCAAGTATCGTCCTTTTGCCTGATATCTGCGTTCAAATTTTTATCCGTAGCTACGGCTACGCAGAAAAATTTTGCCTTGCTATCAGACAAAATAACTTCTACTTATCCATCAGAATACGCTTGTCAGGACACAGGCGAAATTAAGAGCTACCCATGGTGCTCTGGCAACGTTTGAATGTCGGGAGAGATTTGAGTGAATTTTGCGTCTGAACGAGGCAAAAAACGCAGGCGTAGCTACCAGCTACGTCGAGTATTTTTAACGAAGTGCAAACGCAAAATACACCGAAGATACCCGACAATTTAATCTTGACAGAGCACCACTAGGGCGGCCATACCTTCTGTTGAAGGGAACATGGCAACTAGGCTTCGAAGTGAAGACTGTGCCTTAATGGTATTTAGACCATAGAAGATATAAATAACACTATCCCGGGTTAGCGCCGGTTCCCGCTTGGAATTTCGCCGGAATTGGCCATATAATACATCTACCCAGTATAGAAAAGCCTCTCTTAACCTTGATTGAAGAATGGACATCTGCTAAAGAGCTACCAAAAGACTTATCTAAACTATAAATATTTACAGGTCAATGGTCTTGTGGTGCAATCAGGCACCTAAGGCAATTTTCACTCCTGAAGTGACGTATTGCTCCTGCGTCTTTCTCATAATTCTTCAAAAAAAGTGCACTTTGTAATACACACGATCACCAAAGTATTAGGCTATGTAATGAGTACTTTGTATCTTAGCACCAGCCTTAAAACACTTACGGTTATGGACGATAAGCGAAGGTGATGTGAAAAGGTCATGAAAAAGGCTTTTTTTCCGTTTCTTTGGGTTGTGAAGCAGTATGACGCATGCTGTACACGTATAAAAAACAAAATCAGTTATTTAACCACCGCGACCCACCTCGCAGGATACGCCGCTTAAAGGGGGTTAGTGCGAAGACTGCCGTGCGTGGCAATTAAAAATAAAAAATAAAAAACAATGCATACCATTTATAAAGTGAAGATTTTAGGATTTTGGGACAATTACAAAATCGAAACGAAATTCCATGATGATATAAACATCTTCATAGGGAAAAATGGAACAGGTAAAACAACTTTTATAAATCTACTTCAGGGAACTCTAACTGCAAATTTAACTCTACTTTCAAGGTTGCAGTTCAGAAAGATTGAGATTTTTCTTAAGAAAGGAAGGTCAAGAAATAAAATTGTAGTTGAAAAAATTGAAAAGAACCTTGAATATACATCAATCAACTTTCAAGTAGGAGATAAGAAATTTGAGCTTCCTTTTCTTGATAGATTTAGCAGAATAAGGGGGAGGATACCTTCAAGAGTTCTTGAACATGTCGAAGAAATAAAAAATGAGATAAATTCACTTTACAATATTTCATATTTATCTGTACACAGAGAAGTCCTCGAAGAAAGTGATGAAGATTCAAGTATCCACCCAAGTAGGAGAGGCAAAGTGAATACGGTTGACAGTCGGTTACGAAAATTAATGAATAATTTAACCTCTTATCAACTTAGGTTAGAGACAGAAGCAAATGCACTTTCGATAGGTTTTGAGAGACAAGTATTACAATCTATGCTTTTTGACTCAGAAGTTGACTTTATTGATTTAGGAGAAAAAAGGGAAATAGATTTAAGTAATTTAAAGAATGGATTAATCCAAGCCTACAAAGACTTGAAAGTTCATAATAAAGATATCCAGAAAAAAATAAACCTACATGTTGAGAGAATAAAAATAGCTATTAAAGAACTTAATGAATTTCATTCAAAGACATCAAAAGGGCTTAATATCAATGACTTAATTCCATTAATCTTGCTAAGAAGAACAGAAAAAATAATTGAGTTTTCAAAAAATACGGAATCGAAGAGAGCAGAAATATTTCAACCAATTCAAGATTACCTAAAACTTCTTAGGTCATTTATTATTGATAAAGTTTTTACGATTAATCAAAGAGGAGGACTTACTGTTGAAAAAGATAATAAAAGATTTTTGTCTTCATTTTTATCATCAGGGGAGAAACAATTAATTATTCTTTTAACAGAGGCTTTACTTCAAGAGAAAAGACAATTCATTTATATAGCTGATGAACCTGAATTATCACTCCATATTTCTTGGCAAAGAAAAATAATTCCTTCAATTACTCAATTGAATGAAAACGCACAACTAATAATTGCAACCCACTCTCCTGAAATTGTAGGAAAGAAAGGAGATAGAATTATTAATATGGAAAACATTTTAACTCATGAATAATACTGAAGCTATTGAATACTCTAAAGAAGCATTAGAAGTTAAGCCTTTGTTTTATGATAAGGAATTTTCCGTGTACGTAGAAGGAGAAGATGATGTGATTTTTTGGGAAAGTCTTTTTAGAATAGCGGGTTACGAGAATATCCATATAGAAGAAGTTGGAGGGTATTTACAACTTACACCATATATGGAAAAAATCGTAAATGAAGATACAAATATTATAGTTGCAGCTGATACTGACCACAGAGACTTCCTTGGTTTTGATTTTCAAGATGAAAGAATAATTAGAACTTATGGCTATTCAATTGAAAATTCAATGTATAGTATACAGCGTGTTCATCAAATAATCAGGAAATTATCCAATAACAACCCACCCGCTAAAAGAGAAATTAAAAATTGGCGTATTTCATTTAGCAAAGAAGCGAAACAACTGCTTATTTTTTCAATAGCTAATTCACTTTATGGAAAAGGAGAAGTGATTTTTGGTGACAAGTGTATAAGATTTTTAAAAAATAGTACTGCCTCAGAATTATGCCCCGCAAAAATTGATAAATTTATAGCGGATATTTCTGTGCTTTTTACTGAGGAAGAAATACAAGTTGCAACGAATTTATTAGAAGAGACAACAAAAGATGTTTGGTATTTAATTAAAGGGCATTTCCTAACTAATGGAGTGTTAAATTATGTAACAAAAACGGTTGAGAAAAAAACAGGCAAAAAACCTTTTTTATCCCTAGAAGCACTTTATGCCTTGTGTGTAGATAACGAAGAGTTGAAGGATAAAGAAACAGAAGATATAAAGGAAATGGTAAATCGAATCAAATCAGCGATGTATAAAGTAGCAGAGTAAAACTGCCACGAATCGAGTAGAGTGAGGTAACCTCACACGGAGGTTACCTCAGCCCTCTCACGACCTGTGACGCCAAAGGCGTTACCACCGTACGTACGGGCCATCCCGCTTCAAAAGCGGGACAGGCTGCAACGGCGGTTCGCAGAACGACTAATTCATTTCGGATTATGGCTTGCGATAGTAACTACTAAAACTTGAGCAGGCTTCGAAAAGCTTCTTTGCCGCTAAACTCGGCGTTTTCAAGAATTTTTAACCCATCATTAGCAGGAAGCTAACTCAGAGCTAAAAATTCTTTCCGCCTTGATCTTAGCGGAAATTACTCTTTTCGAAGCAGACTCAAACATGGATACCCTTTGAGCTTAAGTACCTCCTCCGTGACGTTCTGAATGCGGAATAGATAATCGAAGTATTGAGATATGTAATGAGTATTTTGTATCTTAGCACAAGCGTTAAAACACTTACGGATATGAACCATAAGCGAAGGTGATGTGGAAAGGCCATGAAAACCGTTTCTTTGGGTTGTGAATCAGTATGACGCATGCTGCACACGTATAAAAAACAAAATCAGTTACTTAACCTCCCCCCCCCACCTCGCAGGATACACCGCTTAGAGGGGGTTAGTGCGAAGACTGCCGTTAGGTCTGATTAGTTT
>JALVDO010000215.1 GCA_027008975.1 Saprospiraceae bacterium
CTCCAATCTTTGCTGTCGAGAATTAACTTTCCCGCAGGAGCATTTGGTGGCAACCCTTTATCTTCTAAGCTCGCCTCTCTGGTTTTCATCCACAAAACACCTATAAGCATTCCAATACCAGCTGCAAGATAACCATATCCCCACTGAACATTCTCTCCCAAGGCTCCTGCAATAAAAGGTCCGAGGATGGCTCCAAGGTTGATACCCATATAGAAGATATTGAAGGCAGAGTCTTTTCGCGGATCATTGTCATCATAAAAATCCCCTACGATGGTGGAAATATTCGGTTTGAAAAAACCATTTCCGATAATTAAAACGCCCAATCCAAAATTGAAAACAAAGAGGCGTGTGTCAGCATCCAGCGAATGTGCCATAAAAGCACTCGCTGCTAATAGGAATTGCCCTACCATCATGACCAAACCTCCGGTATAGACAGTCTTTCGTTTACCGAGGTACTTATCAGCAACCCAACCTCCAAGAATTGGTGTCAGGTAAACCAATCCCGTGAAAATAGCGTAGATAGCTAGAGACTCTTCTCTGTTTAATCCAAATCCGCCATTGACCAACTCCGCGGTAAGATAAAGTGTCAATAAGGCGCGCATTCCATAATAACTAAACCTTTCCCACATCTCTGTTGCGAATAAGGTATAAAGTGCCTTTGGGTGTGATTGTTTTGTACTCATAATCTTTCGTATTGTTATTTATTTTGTAACTGCTTCTTGATTAAAAACGTACTGAATGGAGTAGTTACTTTATTTTAAAAATCGGATAAATGTAGGTATTTTTTTAAAGTTGATATAATAAACTACTTATTTTTTTTGTTACCGAAAAGTTAAATCACGTTATTTTGGGAAATAGCTCAATAACTCAAACGCCTAATTTACATATCCCCGTCTCCCCCGTCTGATTTTACATCGTCGTTTTTAATCCGTGTTTTTCGCGAACGCTGCTTGAAATCCATCTTCCCAAAACGGTAGGAGAAACTCAACCCGAAGGAGCGAAACAAAATCGTATAATCTGACTCCTGTGTAAAATTTTCGCCTTCGAGCGAAGTCACAAATGCTAGATTTTTTCGGAATGGGGATACTATCCTAATTCCCAGACTAGCTCTTTTATTCCAAAACTCCTTTTTGGCACCAATGCTAAACATGGAAAATGCTGGTCGCGTACCCTGGATGGTTTGCCGGTTAGGACGGGCAAAACCGAATACTTCCGCCTTATACCCTTTACCCAAATCCAAGGTTGCATTGAGGTTGCCATTCCATGTATAACTTTGTCGGGAAACATCGACACCTTCGATTTTGCCCTGTGCATCGTAGGTAAAAATATTAAAACCACCGCGTATGGTCAGAATTTTAGCAATGGTGGCCGAAGTAAAAAAGTTAAATCCAATGGAAGAAGTACTCCCCACATTTAGGTAGGTGTTATTAGAGATACCGTTCTCATCAATGGTCAAAATAGATTCGATGTTACCCTCTGTGTAGTTATAGTACAGTGCTCCGTTTAGCATAATGCCTTTAAGCATGGTATTATAAGACAACTCCACCTGCCGCTTCTTCTCAGGTAGCAAATAGGGATTTCCGTAGGTAATATTTCGTTGATTCTCCAAATCGACATAAGGATTGATGTGGCGTAGACTAGGTCTTTTAATCCTTTCGCTATAACTCAGTTTCAACGTCTTGAAATTCTCAAACTTCCGGCTAATGATAAAGCTGGGTAAGAAATTATTATAGCGATTCGAGAAAGGGTCAGTTTTGCCCGACTCAACGCTACCGTCGATTTCTGTTTGCTCGAAGCGACCACCGATTATCATCCCATAATTCTCGCCTAGCTTCATATTGGCAGACACATAGCCAGCATAGACGTTTTGGGTATAGTCAAATTGGTCTGACCTGTCGTTGTTGCTAATGAAAACCTGATTATCAAAGTCGAAGTCACTATAATCATAACGGCTGGAAATGTCCCGAAAGACTGCTTTTGCTCCTATCTCCAGTTTTACCCTATCCTTTACGATGGGTTGTACGTAATCTGCCTGAACTGTTTTTTCCAGATTTAATCCGTTGTTATCAAATTGTTGCCTTAATAATAAATCAGGGCTATTGCCCATCTGGCTGGTTTCATTGTCCGTGGTACTGCGATTGCCACTTAACTGTACTGCAAAGGCAAACTCCTTTTCAGGTGTCTCGAAGGTTTTGCGGTAATCCGTTGACCAGTCAAAGCCCTGATAATTGCGGACACGATCATTCTCGATGGTATACTCCTGAAGAATATTATGAATAGGATCGTTAAAAACAACATCCGTAGTGCCCTCATTTCCACCACCGTGTCCGCGCAGACTTGCCGACATCGAAATACTATTATAGGCGTTGAAATCATAAAAGGCGCTTAGTGTCCCTCTCGGACCAACATAATAGCTCGTTGCGTCGCCCATAGCTTCGAATATGCGCTTTTGTCCATCGACAAAGTCCTCTCTGTACAATGCTGTTGAAGAAGGACGTGGCCAGGAGAAGTGCGCTCCTCCACTTAGGTTGAGTCCGAATCTTCCACTTGCAACGGCAAGGCTGGCAGTTCCGTTATTTACTCGTGTGCCGACAGAGCCATTGATAGAGCCTGAAAAGCCCTGTGCTCCTTTCTTTTTGGTAACAATATTGATAATACCCGCAGTCCCTTCGCCATCGTATTTGGCTGAGGGTTGGGTGATTACCTCTACTTTTTTAATCTGGTCGGCGGGGATGGTTTGTAGGGCTTCCGCCAAATTTTCAGAAAAAAAAGTAGAAGGTCGTCCATTGATGAGTACCAATATCTGGGAAGAGCCTCGCAGTGATACATTGCCATCAAAATCAACGGATAATAGCGGCACCTTCCGCAATACGTCGGTTGCGTCCCCTCCTACGGAGGTCACATCCTTTTCGGCGTTGAATACGATTCTATCGATTTTGTTTTCGACAAGAGCAGCCGTTCCCGTTACGGTCACTTCATCCAATGCGACACCCGTTGGCTCCAGCCGAATTTCATGGAGTTTTTTATCAGGATTTTTAGGGGTCAATTTAATGTCACTAACCACCTTATCTTTATAGCCTAGAAAAGTGATATGTAGTTTGTAATTTCCCGGAGCAATATTGGGAATCCTAAAAAAACCGCTACCATCGCTAATGGTACCGTCCATTTGCCTGTCGTCTTCTGCTTTGGTCAGTACGATGGCGGCGAACTCAATAGGCTGGTTGGAGTTGGCATCAATAATGACGCCTGTGATTTTCCCTTTGACCGTTGGTGCTTTGCTTTTTCCTCGCCTCCCTCCGCCCGGATGTTGGGCATTCATAGTTGTTATCCCTACAAAGAGTAGGATGAAAATTATTAGATTTTTATACATGGTGATTTCTATTTTGCCGTAAAAATAGAAAAAATGATGGTATTGGAGGGAGAATGGAAGAAAGAACAGTTAAAAAGGTAGGGATACAAACAAAAAAGGGAAGCAAATTAATCGCTTCCCTTGAAAAACACCTAAAACCCATATTATATCATGAAAACATTCTAACAATGTTTCTTTTCCTTTTCAAAATGTTGGCAGTAGAAGTACTTCCACAATAAATTTGTTTCATGTATCCGTACTCCTACTCCGCAACTCATAGTATGCACTCTTCACTTAAATCTGTCCCCTCTTTGTTTCACCAGTTATCTGAGTAATCATCCTCTTTCTTTCGTTTTTATGACGGTAATTTTTGAAAGAGTCACTTTTTTTTTAAAATTTTTTTAAAAAAAAATAAAGCAAACTATACTTAACTTATAATCAATAACTTATACAGAAATATTTTTTACCAGCAGTAATTCTCAATTTGACCCAAAGCCAAAATTTTGTAACTGTAGATTACCATCCTGTATCTCTTTTTGAATGGAAAAACGAGAAGATTACAGGGCTAACGCCCTAGGTAGGAGATATACTTGTAAACCAGATGTCCAATATATTATCAGGGGCGTAGCCCCAGCATCTTCGTAATAACGAGTAGCAGTGGACTAATCAGGGGCGTAG
>JALVDO010000216.1 GCA_027008975.1 Saprospiraceae bacterium
GGTCTTAATCGCTCGTCCTATGTGAAGGCGTCCCCATCCATATTCAAAATCCGGTCCCGGCCGACCTAAGTCCTCAGTAGTATTTAGCATGAGTGCTTTGACCAATCCACTTTCGGGATTTACGCCCACGTTTAGCAACCTGTATGCTTCATACAGTAGAGCTGCACCGCCGGCTGCCGTTGGAGATGCAGCAGAAGTGCCTCCTCCCCATCTATATCCGTTATTCTCATCGGTGCTAAGATTACCTTGCCCATGAGCACATATGTCCGGTTTGATACGGCCATCCAAGGCAGGTCCTCGACTACTCAGCACAAAAAGGCTGTCGTTGTAACGAACATTACCTACGGCGATAACATCTTTGGCACACTTCCGCCCTCCGGTAATATTACCAAAGTGGATTCCAAACGGGCTACTCACCTGCCCATATACCGGATTGCATGGATTACCGGAGCTATTACCGGCCGAAAAGAAGTGTAATAAGTGTGGCTCCGAATAGACCTGTTCATCTATTTCCGCAGATACGAAGTTATATACGGCGCTACACCCTTCACTAAAAGATGTAGAAGTAATAACAACACCATCCTGAAAATACGACTGAATCGCATTGACAACATGGGGCATTCCCGCTATATCGTAAAGGTGAAGATAAGAGCGAGTCGCCATTCCCATCCCATACGGATTGAGATTGCCCGCTCCAATAGCCAAACCACTTGTCATATCTCCGTGATTGCCTCCCTGAGACGTGGTGTGATCAAAAAGACGACCTTTGAAGTCAATGTGATTAACCCCTCCGTCATCGCCAATAGCGATACCGACACCCTCGCCACAGAAAGGAGTTTGTGTATAGCCATTGTCCCCATTCATACGCCCCAGCGTTACCCCCCTAATGCCATCTTTTACCGGCTCACATTGGATGGATTCCATGGATTTTATTCCCGGAAGGGCGGCTAATTCGGGAATCTTTGACTCCTCAATACTTATTTTAAGCACATTTCCTGTAGCTTTTCCACGAACGCCAAAATTGGCGAATATACTATTTTGCAAATTCTCCAAACTAACCAACGGCATCGGCATAATATTGAGAAACACAACACCTGACTTATACGCGCAAGGTGCATAGTCTCCCTGTTGCAACCGCAATGACATCTTAGAGGCAGCCGGTATCGGAATAGCCGACCGAATTGGGAGGGTGGATAAATCAACTCCTTCCGGAACTTTTGCCAAAAAAGCGTTGTGCGGGATGTAATCAAATAACTGTACCCCGGCGACACCTAATTGTATCTTTTGATAATTATTCGGAAGATCGTAAAACTGTAGGATTAAATACCGGTTTCCGGCAAACGCCGAGGGGTATTCAAAGTCCATTGAATTAAACGTAGGAGGTGTAGTCTCTCCCGTAGTTAGAGCGATGCTGTAATCTTGGGCACCCAAATGGCACGCCAATACCAGCACGAGCCCTATCAGTGATAGGATGTGGTAAATTTGTTTCATGTTCAAATGTTTTGAAAAAACCGTATTACAGTTTCCTCATAATAGTGTTACAAAGTGTCAAAGTGTTTCACATTGAAGTGTTGCATGAGCAGACTATTATCTACCGGCTTCCATGCACGAAATCGACATGCTGTTCCCGTGACACCCATTTAATAAATATAATAAAACATATTACATGTAAGGGGAGGTGGTCATTTATTTCTTTTATAAATAGCTGTAGATATCCCTTCTCTCCTCGTGATTGAAGAATAGTTTGTAGCGGTGAGTGGTGCGAAACGGGTCGGGAAAGACCCTACACGTGACGAAGGTATAATAGTAAGGAAGAAAAATCAAGTCGGTTGAAGGGAATGGTAGGTTTCGTTTAGAAAACGGTAATAGAATTAAAAATATTCCTCTATCCAACAAAACCTGATACCCTTTTACGCTACTTTTCTTCTTTTGTTTCAAAAAAGGAATATTTTTTTGTTTTTTTGTTGAGAAATTCAGGAGGCTGCCTAGGCTCGAGGGTCCTCATACGGGCAGGCTCCTCCTGCGTCGTCAGCTCCCCGATCCGACTCCCAAACCGAAATAAACTCGTCAAAAAAGTTGCATTAGTCTTTTTTTTCCCAACACCTTTGCAGCTTATAACGCACGTAACAGAGAATAAAATGATACAGGCATTTATAGAAAATCCAATTTTAATGCTCTTTACCGTCATCGGTATGGGATATTGGATTGGACGCATCAAATTTAAGGGCATTAGCCTTGGCGTCGCAGCGGTGCTGTTCACAGGGTTGGCTGTTGGAGGAGCCGATGATGCTTTGCATGTACCAAGTACTGTGATTTTCCTTGGCCTGACAATATTTATTTATACGATAGGGCTCAGTAGTGGTCCCAGTTTTTTTGCTGCTTTTCGCAAAAGGGGGCTAAAAGATGCCTATTTTGTTATGGGTAGTTTGGCTTTTTCAGCTATTTTGATTGTGGGGGCGCACTTTTTATTCAATTTTTCGGCCACCACCTCCTCCGGTATCTTTGCGGGAAGCAATACAAATACACCTGCTCTGGCTGGGCTGATTGACGCTATTCAAAATTTAGGCGAAAGCCCTAAACTCATCAAAGAATGGAGTGAACAAGCCGTTATAGGCTATTCCCTAACCTATCCGTTGGGTATTTTCGGAGGAATCTTTGCAATTCAGTTTGTCTCTCGCTGGCTAAAAATAGACTTCTCTAAGGAGGAAGATGAACTTCAGGATGAGTACCCCACAAAAAAAAATATTGTCAGCGAAGTCATTACCGTTAAGTATCCTGTTTTTGAGGGGATGACTATTCGAGATATAAAAAAACTAAAAAACTGGAAGGTCGTCTTTGGTCGAATTCAGCGTGGAGAAGAAGTCCTGCTCACCAACTGGGATTCACAACTCAAAATAGGTGACCGCGTAGCCGTCGTCGGCAGAAAAGAAGAAGTAAAAGATGTCATCAACACGCTCGGAGAGGCCACACCTTATGATATCCCCTCCAACCAGTCGGAGTACGAGACTAAAAGGATATTTGTCTCCAACCCCAAAATCGCCGGTGAAAAACTAGCGACGCTAAACCTTGGAGAGCAATTCTCTGCCATCGTTACCAGAGTACGCCGGGGAGATATAGATTTGGTTGCCGATGGTGATACCGTTATCGAATTGGGCGACCAGATTATTTTTATCGCGAGGAGAAAGGACATCCCTAAAATCCGTGATTTTTTTGGAGATTCGTACGAACAACTGGGAAAAATCAATCTCTTGTCCTTCGGTCTGGGGATGGCGTTAGGATTATTATTAGGGATGGTCAGTTTTCAATTGCCGGGCGGCATCGAATTCAAGTTGGGCTTTGCAGGAGGTCCGATTTTAGTTGCATTATTACTCGGCAATCTTCGCCGAACGGGTGCAATCGTATGGTCGTTACCCTACAACGCCAATATTACCCTGCGGCAATTTGGGTTAATCATCATGCTGGCGGGTATTGGCATCAACTCAGGACATACTTTCACCTCTACCCTACTGGAAGGCGATAGCGCTATCATCTTGATGGTAGGACTCCTTGTCAGCTTTCTCACCACCGCCGTAACCCTTATTATCGGCTATAAATTATTGAAAGTACCTTTTTCCTTCCTTGTGGGAATGGTTGCCACTCAACCTGCCATATTGGATTTTGCCGTAGAAAAAACGGGAAATAAACTTCCCATCATCGGGTATTCATTGATACTCCCCGTTTCGTTGATTGTCAAAATCGTCTACGTACAGATACTTTTTGCGGTATTGAATTAGGGAAGGGGGAAGGGGAAAGGTTAAAGGCTAAAGTTCAAAGGCTAAAGTGGAAAGGCCCGAAGTTCCGATCATTGAGCCCGAAGGGATCGGTGAGCGGCTGTTTGCTTAAAAGGGGAAAGGCTAAAGGCTAAAGTACAAAGTAAAAAGGCTAAATCGAAGATGCTGACAGGTGTAGCCTCGTCCAACAGAATGATAAAAGCACCTTTTGATAGCGAAGCAAAGATAACCTAAGCAGTTCCCC
>JALVDO010000217.1 GCA_027008975.1 Saprospiraceae bacterium
CCAAAATTCTTTCCCAACGAGAATAACAGGGACCTTTGTTATTTTCTTAGTTTGTACTAGTGTGAGTACTTCAAATAACTCATCCATCGTGCCAAAACCACCGGGTAGTGCTACAAATGCCTGTGCATACTTGACAAACATGACTTTGCGAACAAAGAAATATTTGAAATCCAAATTTTTATCGTCATCAATATAAGGGTTGTGGTTTTGCTCGAAAGGTAGATTGATGTTCAGACCAACAGATTTGCCACCATAAAGGGATGCTCCCTTATTCCCTGCCTCCATGATACCAGGTCCACCTCCAGTGATGACGCCGAAGCCCTCCTCTGTCAGCCGGCGAGCAATATCTACGGCTAGTTTGTAATAAGGGTGATCAGGTTTCGTCCTTGCCGAGCCGAAAATCGATACGCAAGGACCTACTTCATTTAGTGTTTCAAATCCTTCTACGAACTCTGAAAGAATCTTGAACATGGTCCAGGAGTTCTCTCCTTTCATCGTGGGACTCCACTTTTTCATGGGGTGTTTCCTGTCGATTAAGACTCCGTTACTTTTTTTATTATCTGTCATATTCTATATATTTAAGGGGGCAAAAGCCTGCCCCTTTAGAAAAAGGACAGGCTTTCACACGAAACTTGTCGTAAGTTAAGGACATTTAAGCTAAAATGCAACGTAATAACGCTTTTTTAACCTTAAAGTTGTTGAAAACGGCAGGTTTCGGACGTTTTGGAGAAGTTTTTTATCCTTCTCGCAAGTTACTGGCTGGAAAGACAAATTGCTTGACATCCTTTTCTGTCACCTTGCTGCCACCAAGAATATTCAAGCGTTCAACGACATTGCGTAATTCTCTGATGTTCCCCGTCCAGTCAATTTTTTGTAGAGCGCTTAGTGCAGCATCTTCAAAGGGCTTTATTTTTGTGCCGTATTCCTCCGCAATGGCTTTGTTAAAGTGTCTGACCAATAGAGGAATATCTTCGATTCTGTCATTGAGAGCAGGCACTTGGATTATAATAACAGCCAGGCGATGATAGAGGTCTTCCCTAAACCTTCCCGCTTTGATTTCCGCTCGTAAATCCTTATTAGTAGCAGCGATAATCCGGACATCTACTTTTATCTCTTTGTCGCCTCCGACCCTCGTAATTTTATTTTCCTGTAGTGCCCGAAGTACTTTTGCCTGAGCCGAAAGGCTCATATCTCCTATTTCATCCAGGAAAAGTGTGCCACCATTTGCCTGCTCAAATTTCCCTACTCTCATCTTAACGGCTGAAGTGAAAGAACCCTTCTCGTGTCCGAATAATTCGCTTTCGATTAGCTCCGACGGAATGGCAGCACAATTGACTTCCACAATAGGGTTGTCTGCTCTCAAACTTTTTTCATGGATGGCTCTGGCCACTAATTCCTTTCCCGTACCATTACCTCCCAGTATGAGGACTCGCGCTATTGTTGGTGCGACTTTTTCAATGTTTTCTTTGACGCGTCTGATACCTTCGGACTCACCGATTATGATTTGGGCTTTTGATTTAGCCACTTTTCGTTTGAGAGCCTTGGTCTCGGTGACGAGAGAGGATTGATTGATTGCATTGCGAACGGTAATTAGCAGGCGGTTTAAATCCGGGGGCTTGGAAATGAAATCGAATGCTCCTTTTTTGACGGTGTCCACAGCGGTATCAATATCAGCGTGTCCGGAAATCATGATAACAGGGATATCCGGAGATAGTATTTTGAGCCGTTCGAGCGTCTCTACTCCATCCATTTTGGGCATTTTAATATCCAAAAGAATGGCATCAAACTGTTCTTTGCTTACTTTTTGAATGCATTCCTTCCCATTGGCAGCTTCGGTTACTTTGAATTTTTCAAACTCCAAAATATCTCTTAGCGTCCGGCGGATACTGCCTTCATCGTCAACTATTAATATACTGGCCATGCTTCAAAATTTTTACTCCTGACGATAATTTCATTATGTCAGGAACAAGTTAATCGGTGTTCGGTGTTCAATTTCATTTTGCTCATTATCCTTCCGCCATTTCTCATTTCTTAATTTAAGTTATGAGGAGGTAAGTATTCATCCCCTTTTTACGATAATTAGTTCGACGATGTTACATGGAGGCAGCTTTTTATGTAGAGGAGGTTACTTTCTTGTTTTAAAGCTAGATCACCACCTCCCGTGCCAATAATTCCCGATAGCGCTCAGGAACAGTATCTGCATTCAGGAATGCCCCCGTCTCGACGATGGGATATATTTGGTCGAAACGACGAACCTTATCCATATTGACTCGTCTGTTAATCATAACGCGGGTGATATGACAGGGATTTTTTATGCCTGCCGCTCCGACGAGCTCGACTAGGTTATGAATAGTATCTTCGTGAAAGTTGGCTACGCGGACGGCTTTGCTGTCAACATCCAAGCCTCGAATCAGAGACTTATTCTGGGTGGCGACTCCCACCGGGCAGGTGTTGACATTGCATTGCAATGCCTGAATGCAACCCAATGCAAGCATCATGCCTCTAGCGCTATTGCAGAGATCCGCCCCAAGAGCAATTGCTCGTGCAATGTGGAATCCTGTGACTATTTTGCCGGAAGCGATAATTCTAATGTCTTTTTTCAGATCAAAGCCATCCAACATATCTCGTACAAAGGAAAGTCCGTCGCGTAGGGGCATCCCAATGGAGTTAGAAAACTCAATGGGGGCGGCTCCGGTACCACCTTCACCTCCATCGACCGTGATGAAGTCGGGCTTAATGCCGGTCTTTATCATCGCTCGGCAGATGCTGACGAATTCTACTTTTCTGCCGACGCATAACTTGATGCCAATGGGCTTTCCACCCGATAAATCGCGTAATTTTTTAATAAAGTACATCATCTCCTCGCTATTGGAGAAGGAAGAATGGAACGGAGGAGAGAAGACGGTCGTGTGTGGTTCTACTTTTCGGATAGCAGCAATTTCTTCTGTATTTTTTACGCCTGGCAGAATGCCGCCATGTCCGGGCTTTGCCCCTTGTGAAAGCTTGATTTCTATCATTTTTACATGGGGATGCAAAGCACCCTTTTTGAATAATTCTTCGGAGAAAGTGCCGTCCTGATTGCGACAACCAAAATATCCCGTTCCTATTTGCCATGTGAGATCACCTCCTGGTTTTAGATGATAAGGGCTAAGCCCTCCCTCTCCGGTATTGTGATAAAATTTACCCATTTTAGCTCCGCCGTTTAGTGCAAGAATAGCCCGGTTGCTGAGAGAGCCGAAGCTCATTGCAGATATATTGTAAAGACTCGCGCTATAAGGTTTCGAGCAGTCGGGGCCGCCAATGAGTACTCTTGGATCGTGCCCTATTTCGTGCTGATTAACGGGATAAATAGAGTGGTCTAGCCATTCATAGCCCTCGGCATAGACATTCGTCTGCGTGCCAAAGGGAGTAGTCGCATTGACTTTCTTCGCTCGCTGATAAATAAGGCTGCGCTCCAACCTATTGAAGGGGCGTCCTTCTGTATCCGTCTCGACAAAATACTGCATTATCTCCGGACGTATCCTTTCCAGCATGTACCTAAAGTTACCAATCACCGGAAAATTCCTCCGGATGGTATGCTTCTTCTGGATCATATCGTAATAGCCCACCAAGATTATTGGACCAAAAAGGATAAAAAGCCACCAGGCATTTGACCACACAAAAGACAATCCCCAAATCCCCAAAGAAATAAAAATAGATGATAAAACAAATATCCGCTTCATAGAAAGTTGATTTTGCCTGCAAGTTAGGGAAATAAATGAAAAAGTGATGACTTCCTCAAAATTCATGCAAAGATTTAATTGCTGTGTTAAACGCCGGAGCGTGTCCATAACTTTCCAGAGATAGATTTAGCTTATCGCCAACCTTTATTTTTTCAGTAGGAATGCCGGTTGTTACGGTCAAATTACTCAAGTCTATTACTTTTAATCTAAGCACTAGATTAATTGAGTCTTCATTACCATACTCATCTAATCCAATATCCTTA
>JALVDO010000218.1 GCA_027008975.1 Saprospiraceae bacterium
TTGGTAATCTCACTTTCTCTTCGTAACATTGTAGCCGATCACTTTGGTAATCTGTCAAACATGAAAAAATACATTCACCTTTTGCTTGGGCTATGGATAGTCCTTTGTACTTCTACCGCACTCTTTGCACAAAAAACATTTCCCGTAAACGGCGTCGCCGATCAACGAGACGGGCTTTACGCCTTCACACACGCCACTATTTTCACGGACTACGCACACCGTATTTCAGATGCGACATTATTAATAAAAAAAGGAAAAGTCGTTGCAGCCGGCAAAAATATAAGCATTCCTTCCGATGCTGTTGTCGTTGATTTAAAAGGTAAGTACATTTATCCATCTTTTATTGATATTTATTCCAATTATGGTATCCCCGATGCCAAGCCGGTAGGGAAGCGCCCCGAACTTACACCACAAATGTTATCCAACAAAAAAGGAGCTTATAGCTGGAATGAAGCTTTGAAGCCCGAGTTTGATGCCGCAGCTTATTTTGTACCGGATACCAAAGCCGGTAAGCAATACCGCAGTCAGGGTTTTGGTGCGGTAGCTACCCACCAGACAGATGGGATTTGCCGAGGGACGTCGGCACTTGTTGCCCTCGGAGATGATGCTCCGCAAGAACTGCTCTATAAAGACAAGGTCACCTTTAATTTTTCTTTCTCTAAGGGAAAGTCAACGCAGGCATACCCCAGCTCGTTAATGGGTGGCATTGCGCTGTTGCGGCAGACCTATTACGATGCCCAATGGTACAAAACCCAACACGATGAGGTCAATTTATCACTCGCTGCGTGGAATACCAACGCCAATCTGCCCTCCATTTTTGACGTGCACGACTTCCAAGAAGCACTACGGGCTATTAAGTTGGGGACAGAGTTTGACGTACACTACATCATCAAGGGAAAGGGTGACGAATACAAAGAACTGGAAGCCTTGAAAAAGACTCACGCTTCTTTTATCATTCCCGTCAACTTTCCAAAAGCGTACGACGTTTCCGACCCTTTTGCTGCTAAGGCAATTAGCCTCGCACAGATGAAGCATTGGGAACTGGCTCCCAGCAATCCCGGACGTTTGGCGAAAGCCGGTATCAACTTTGCGCTGACCGCCTACGGCTTGGATAAAAAAAGTTCCTTCCTCGGCAACCTTCGAAAGGCGATAGCCGCGGGATTGAGCAGAGAGGACGCCTTAAAATCCCTCACTTACACCCCGGCTCACCTCATAGATGCTTACGATGAAATCGGTAGTTTGGAGCGTGGCAAAAAGGCTAATTTCTTTATTTCCGACAAGGATATTTTTAAAAAAGGAAGTACCATTTATCACCATTGGATTAATGGACATCCCTACGAAATCAAGCCATTAGATAGCCCCAACTGGGCGGGAAAGTACAATTTGACCATTGGCAATAATACCTATCAATTGGAAGCGGATAAGGATGGTAAATTGAAAATAATCGTCGATGATACGACGGACATTAAAATCAAATCTTCCTACAAAAATGATTGGATTCAGATGAACTTCAAAGATAAAAAAGGCCAATCATGGAGTTTGTCAGGTGTCATACTCGGTGATAAATGGGAGGGAAAAGCACAAAATCAAGCAGGAGCGTGGGTGAATTGGACAGCCACAAAAACAGGTGCTTTATCGGAAGAGAAAAAAGAAAAGAAGAAGAAGGACAAGAAGGAACAAACGGCTACCGAAACGGGGAATATCATCCATCCTTTTGTCGCCTACGGTTGGGACAAACGACCGCAACCCCACGACTATCTCATTACAAATGCAACGGTCTGGACAAATGAAAAAGAGGGTATCTTACAACAAACAGACGTATTGGTACGAAACGGGAAAATAGCCCAAGTCGGGCAACATTTGAAAGCTAAAAATGTCATTACCATCGACGGTACGGGCAAGCACCTGACACCGGGCATTATCGACGAGCACTCCCATATCGCCATGAGCCGAGGGACGAATGAAGGGACGCAGGCAAGCTCTGCCGAGGTCAGGGTCGGTGACATCATCAACTCCCAGGACATCAACATCTACAGGCAATTGTCCGGTGGAGTGACCACCTCACATATTCTACACGGCTCTGCTAACCCCATTGGCGGACAAACGCAGCTCATCAAATTGCGGTGGGGATTTACGGCTGAGGAAATGAAATTCAAAGGGGCTGATGGGTTTATCAAATTTGCACTGGGCGAAAACGTCAAACAATCCAACTGGGGAGACAAAAATGTCATTCGCTTCCCACAAACGCGAATGGGCGTTGAGCAGGTGTACGATGATTACTTTACAAGAGCCGAAGCCTACGGAAAAATCAAAAATTCGGGCAAACCGTACAGAAAAGACCTCGACCTCGAAGCAATCTGGGAAATACTCAATAAAAAACGCTTCGTCACCTGCCACTCCTACCGCCAAAGCGAAATCAATATGTTGATGAAGATAGCCGAAAAACACCATTTCCGAATCAACACCTTCACACATATCCTCGAAGGATATAAAGTAGCCGATAAAATGAAGGAACACGGAGCAGCCGGTTCCACCTTTTCGGACTGGTGGGCTTACAAATTTGAGGTCTATGAAGCCATCCCCTACAACGGTGCCATTATGCACGAGCAGGGTATCGATGTCGCTTTTAATTCCGACGATCCCGAAATGGGGCGCCGACTCAATCAGGAAGCGGCAAAAGCAGTTAGGTTCGGTGGCGTTTCGGAAGAAGAAGCCTTTAAATTCGTCACGCTCAATCCCGCTAAGATGCTACACATCGACAACCGCGTCGGCAGTATCAAGGTAGGCAAAGACGCCGACCTCGTCCTCTGGAGTGATAATCCCCTATCCATCTATGCAAAAGCGGAAATTACTATGATAGATGGCATTAAGTTTTTCGACAGAAAAGAGCAAGCCGGTAAAATGGCTGCCATCCAAACGGAAAAAGCCCGCCTGATTCAGAAAATGAAAGCTGAAAGGGCAAAAGGCGGTGCTACCCAAAAAGCAAAAGGCAAACACTTTTATACTATTTATCATTGCGACGACGATGCCGATGAGATGCAGTGAGGGTTTCAATGAGTGAATGCGAGAATGATTTAATGATTGAATGCTCCTTTGCGATTCTTTGCGAAACCTTAGCGATCCTTAGCGGGAAAAAAATGAGTGAATGCTCCTTTGCGACCTTTGCGAGATACTTTGCGAACCTTCGCGAAAACTTTGCGATCCTTCGCGGGAAATCAAATTCTATACAAAAAAACAAAAAAACAGCCATGATATTAAAAAAACTATCAACAGCAATATTGAGTATGATTGTCCTGAGCGTGACGCTCGCTGCACAGGTAGTAGCTCCGGCTCCACCGCAAACACAACCCATCGCCATCGTTGGGGGAACCGCTCATCTCGGTACGGGAGCCGTCATCGAGGATGCCTTAATTACCTTTGACGGGGGTAAAATAACGCTTGTCAGTGGTAATAAAACCAAGCGAAATCTCAGCGGATATAAAATAATAGAAGCTGGAGGCAAGCACATCTATCCCGGATTTATCACCCCAAACACCGATTTGGGACTGATAGAAATAAGTGCCGTTCGTGCGACAAGGGATACGAGAGAAGTGGGGACTTATAATCCCAATATACGCTCGCTAATTGCCTATAATACCGACTCCGAAATCATCCCAACAGTTAGGTCAATGGGGGTACTCGTTGCACAGGTGACACCGCAGGGTGGACGCATATCGGGTAGTTCCTCCATCGTGTCCTTAGACGCCTGGAATTGGGAGGACGCCGCTATCAAAGCCGATGACGGCATCCACCTGAATTGGCCACAGGCGATGCGTTTCGACTGGCACAGCCGCACCATTGCCGCCAACAAAAATTACGACAAACAGGTGAGCGAGATGCTGAATTATTTCAAGGAGGCAGCAGCTTACGCAAAAAAGAAAAATCCGGTGGAGAAAAACCTTCGGTTTGAAGCCATGAAACCACTTTTTAGCCATAAAGCA
>JALVDO010000219.1 GCA_027008975.1 Saprospiraceae bacterium
GGTGAAAATGATCCTTCTACTATTCATATTTCCTTCTTGCGAATGGAGCCCAATTTTTTCAAAAATGACAGTTCCTCCATTTTTAAAGAGTGTCCAATAGGCAATAATCAATAAAAATATTTCCAGCAGGATGATTACTGTTTTTTGTGGAAGGCTTTTAGATTTTACACTGTATAAATCCATGATGTATCGTTTATAATATTAATTTCTTCCCTACGGATAATGCCTGTTCCAGCCCTCCTGCATTCTTGCCACCGGCAGTAGCGAAGAAGGGTTGTCCGCCGCCGCCGCCCTGAATTTCTTTAGCCATTGTACGAATCATTTGCCCGGCGTTCAATCCCCTGCTTTCTACGAGCGACTTGCTTATCATGACGGTAATTTGTGGTTTTTCTTTTATCACGGCACCAAACATTATGACCACGTCACCCAGTTCTTTCTCCAATTGGAATGCGAGGGTTTTGATGGCGTTTGCATCTGAAAGCGGGAGGAGTGCAGATAGCACTTTGATACCATTAATCTCTTCGACTTCATTTTTCAGATTGCCTTTAAGTGCGCCTGCCTGTGCTGCCAGTAACTTTTCGACCTCTTTTTTGAGGTTTTTGTTTTCTTCTAGGAGTGCAGCAACCTGTTTGGTAGCACCTTTGTTGGTTTTCAGCAGGGTTCGGATTTCTGTCAGTTCATTGAGGGCGTCGTTGACGTATTGCTCGGCGTGGTCGGCAGTAATTGCTTCCACCCTTCGGATACCGGCGGCGACGGAAGTCTCGGTTACGATTTTGAAGAGTCCGAGTTGTCCGGTGGAGGGGACGTGCGTTCCTCCGCATAATTCACTGGAGAAGTTTCTATCGTAAGTGATGATGCGAACCTTCTCACCGTACTTTTCACCAAAGAGCATCATCGCACCGAGTTTTTTTGCTTCTTCGATGGGTACGTCTATCTGCTCTTCCAGTTGGATGTCTGCTCTGATTTTTTCGTTGACAACCTGCTCTATTTGGAGGATTTCCTCATCGGTTAGCTTCTGGAAATGAGCAAAGTCGAAGCGCATTCGTTTGTCGTCGATATGTTGTCCTTTTTGGAGGGCGTTTTTCCCGATTATCTGATGTAGGGCAGCATGGAAAAGATGGGCTGCAGTGTGGTTTTGCTCCGTATGTAATCGGGTATCTGCCCTGACGATGGCTTTGACGTTGCCTTCGAGTACCGTCGGGAAACGGTTGACGATATGGATGCTCAAATCGTTCTCCTTTTGAGTGTCAATAACGGTGATTTTTTCATCTCCAAACACCAATGTGCCCTTGTCACCTACCTGTCCACCGCTTTCAGCATAGAAGGGTGTTTTATCGAGTACGATTTGGTACTGCGGCTTGTCTTTGATTTGCACTGTTCGGTATTTGACCACCTTGGCGTCATCTACTTCGAGGGTATCATAGCCTACGAATTTGACTTCCTCCGTTTCCGAGATGGTCGTCCAGTCGCCCACTTCTTTTTTTGCATCGGCTCTAGAGCGTTCCTTCTGCTCCTTGAGCGCCTTTTCAAAGCCCTCCTCATCTATTGTCCACCCTTTTTCTGTTGCGATTAAGCGTGTCAGGTCGATTGGGAATCCAAAGGTGTCATACAATTCGAAGGCATCATTCCCGGATACTCGGTTGTTTTCCACTTTCAGGGAGTTAATACGCTTTAGACCATTTGCCAGCGTATGCAAAAAGGCTTTTTCTTCTCCTTCAATCACTTTGGCGACCTGCTCTTTTTGTGCAGCCAATTCCGGGAATACATCGCCCATTTGCTCTGCAAGTAGTGGTACCAAGGTGTGAATAAAGGGGGTGTCAATATTCAAGAAGGAATAATAATAACGAATGGCTCTTCGCAAAATCCTCCGGATGACGTAACCGGCTCCGTTGTTGCCAGGCAATTGTCCGTCGGCAATAGCCATCGCGACAGCGCGCAGGTGATCGGCGACTACGCGCATGGCGATGTCGGACTTGGCATCATCGGTATATTTGCCCGTGTAAGTAATGTGGGATGCTTTTTCGATAGCATGGATAAATGGCGTAAAAATATCGGTGTCGTAGTTCGACTTCTTTCCCTGAATTGCCATTGCAAGGCGCTCAAATCCCATGCCGGTGTCGATGTGTTTTTCCGGAAGATTTTCGAGGCTGCCATCTGCTTTTCTGTTGAATTGGATGAATACGAGATTCCAGATTTCGACTACCAGCGGGTCGTCGGCGTTGACCAGTTCACGACCACTTATTTTGCTTCTTTCGCTTTCGTCACGCAGGTCGATATGTATCTCGGAGCAGGGACCACAGGGACCGGTATCTCCCATTTCCCAGAAATTATCTTTTTTATCAAATAGCAGGATGCGGTCTTCGGATACGAATTGTTTCCACAATTCACGCGCTTCATTATCCGGCTCCAATCCGTCTTTCTCATCTCCCTCAAAGATACTGACATAAAGCCGGTCTTTGGGGAGTTGATAGACCTCGGTCAGGAGTTCCCATGCCCAGGCTATGGCTTCTTTTTTAAAGTAATCTCCAAAGGACCAATTGCCTAACATCTCGAATAGGGTATGGTGGTAGCTATCCCTGCCGACCTCTTCCAGGTCATTGTGTTTTCCTGATACACGCAGGCACTTTTGGGTATCTGCCACTCGTGGTGCCGGAGGAGCCTGGTTGCCAAGGAAGGAGTCTTTGAACTGGTTCATCCCCGCATTAATAAACATCAAAGTAGGGTCATCCTTATTGACCAATGGAGCGGAAGGCACAATTTTGTGCTCTTTTTCTTTGAAAAAATCTAAAAACGTCTGTCGTATCTCTCTGGAAGTTAGCATCTTTTTATTTGCTTTGCTTGCTGGTGATGAAGTTGTTTAAAAATAGCTCACTTGGCTGCAAAATGACCTTTCGAGCGAATATTTCGTTACAAAAATACTCATTTAGCGCTGCTAAACTCCGTTTTTTGCAACTCATCTTCACTCAAAATCTCTATTTTTCGCTTCAAGCAGCCATTCTTAAGCAACTTCGATTTTAAAAAGTGCAAAGGTATCTCTTTTTTGAGGAATGTTCAAATAAAAAAAGCTCCGATTACAAGAGGAGAATCGGAGCTTTTTGAAAAGAAGGGTCTTAGTGCTCTGTCAACGTTTGAATGTCGGATAAGGTGTTGTCTATTTTTATTCAGTTCAATGAACCCCCGGAGCCTGATAGCCATAGCTATCAAGGTGAGGAGGTGAAGCAGAAATGGATAAAAAGAGGCAGCAGATTATCCGATAATTTAATCTTGACAGAGCACTTAGTCCTCTACAGTAGTTAAGCCTGTAGCATACTGCTGTATTTGTCTTTATTGGCAAATAGTACGACGATATTCATTACAATAGCGAGTAGAGCAGGTGCGATAGCTCCCGGTGCCAAGAATATGTGAAACATCAGGGCGTTCAGCATGACAGGGAATAGAATAACGGCAGCTAAGGCCGTGTATTT
>JALVDO010000220.1 GCA_027008975.1 Saprospiraceae bacterium
ATCACAGTCGAGATAAGCGGCAGCGGAGCCACCCCAAATCATGCTAAATCCCGTTGAATTATCCGAAAAATTGTCAACCACAAGATAAAAACCCTGACCCGGCTGTACCGTTATGGCACTGACGAAGCGATCACCTGATGCTGGTTCAGAAGTATCAGTGGCATCAAAGCTCAGCCCGGTATCGCCATCCTGTCCAGAATAAGAGCATCTCAGAGGCGAACCGAGATTGTCACAGGGTAGGTCGGGACCGAAGACGGCAAAATCATAGTCCTGATTACTCATTACGTCAGGATGGATGGTAAAGATAATCTGACTATTAGATGGCATGTCCGGCCGAAACTCAAAATAATACCAGGCACTTTGATTCTCTGCAATGGGGAAATCAGCCAGGCAACCGCTATCGTTATTCGGATTGGCAAAGTCATCGATACCGGGACCGGACGGGTTGTAAACAATCTGGTTGTTATCGCAAATGACAACGGCGTTGACACAATCGTTATTTTGTGAAAAAAGACCTGTCGAAACAGCGAAAAAGATAAAAATAAAAGTAGAAAGTGATCTCATATCCTTTTTTTTGGAGCAAATCGCATAAACAATCTGCCCTTATCATTAAAAAATAGATAGGTGCACTTTATTTTCGGACGTGGATTATGATGTTAGTTGCACAATGGGATTATTTCCACGATGACAAATCGCGAACAATTATGAGATACATTTCTCACCGGGAATTTAGTGGAAATTTGTGTTAAGAGTAGTTGCTATTAATAAAAGGTCAACGGGCGAATAGCCTCAACCATCGCCTAAGTAACGCCAAAGCTAATAGAATAATTTTTATTTTTCAAACTTTTAGTAAAAAAAATATTGCCCTCCCTATTTATTATTCTTAAATCTATCCAATACTTCTTTTCGGAAGCTACTTCCTATTGGTAATTCAACATCATTGATATACAGCTTATTCGCGATGGTATCAATTTTTACGACTCGATTTATTTGTACTATGACATTTCGATGGCAACGTAAAAACAAATTCTCCGGAAATTGCTTTTTTAGTCTGACGAGAGAGATTTTTAGAACATATTTTCGTCCGGCTGTATGTAAATAACAATAATTCCCCTCTGCCTTAATCCAAAGAATGTCCGTTTTATCGACCTTTACTTTTTTTCTACCAAAGCGAATAAACAGGTATTTATCGGGGAGCGTTTCTCTTTCGTTTTCGATCTTAGCCAATGCCAGTTTGAGGGTGCGTTCCAAGACGATTTTGTCAAAAGGCTTGGTGAGGTAAGCCAGAGGGAAGACGCCTTTTGCGCTCTCAAAGTGTTCTTCATCGAGGAATGCTGTCAAGAATATGATAGGAATATTTTTATCTTGAATTATTTTAGCTACATCAATACCCGTCATTTCCCCTTCTAATTGGATATCCATCAGGATCAAATCGGGTGGATTTTCCTGTATATTTTTCAGCGCCTGTTCCCCACTTTGTACTTTTGTAATATTGCGATAGCC
Organism: Saprospiraceae bacterium; assembly: GCA_027008975.1. Classification (GTDB taxonomy): domain Bacteria; phylum Bacteroidota; class Bacteroidia; order Chitinophagales; family Saprospiraceae; genus JALVDO01. Next base: position 1,504 of record JALVDO010000220.1, read on the forward strand.
TATCTCATCCAACATCATTTCGAGGGTAAGTGCATAGGAAAAGTCATCCTCAACAATTAAAACTTCAGCTTCAAACATTCTTAATACTTTAACAACCAATACAGCGCGAAGCAAAACGTCCCAACTGGTAAGCCAATTGAGTCGAACAAATGCTATTTAAAAATAAATTTGTTCAATGGTGTGAAGATATCATTCCGGCTCTACGACCGGTAAAGTAAGGAAGAATGTTGTTCCCTTTCCAATTTCACTTTCGGCAGAGATGGTTCCTCCATTTTTCTCGATGAGTTCTTTGCACAACACTAGTCCTAATCCGCTCCCCTTCTCATCTTTTGTCCCCGTCGTAAAGATGTTACCATTAAGGGTAAATAAGTTATTCAATAGCTCTTGTCGAATGCCTATGCCTGTATCTGCTACCTGTATTATTACTTTGTCGTCTTTCTTGACAGCAAAAATACGGATACGTCCTTCCTCATGGGTAAACTTAATCGCGTTATCAAGCAGGTTCCGCAAAACAGCACAAATCGCATTTTCATCAACGAAGGTAAAGACTTTTTCGGAAAGCGGTACTACCTCAAGGTGTATTTTTTTTGCTTCAGCAGCCGTCTGATACAGTTTGGTACATATTTCGAATATTTCGCCAATATCTACCACCTTCGGCTTTAGGGGTAAACGCCCCTGTTCTGCCAGCGCCCAATTAAGCAAATTATCCGTGAGGTGTTGGACTTCAATAAGGCTAGTCTCCACCTTATCGCCCAATTGATAGACCTCCTTGATTTTGTTTTTTTTCAACAAATACCTAATTTTTTTGGTAAGCCCCCCTAATGCTATCAACGGAGTGCGCAAATCATGTGCGATGACGGAAAACAACCTATCTTTGGTAATATTCAGGCTTTCCAGTTCCCTTTTTTGTTTTTCAATAAGTTCATTTTTTCGTTTCAGTTTCAAATAAGATAGGCCCCCGCCAATCCACAATAATAAAAACAAAACCCCCACCCAGAGAAACAATAAATTTCTCAATTGCAAGTCTTTATTCTTTCGCTCGAGAACTACCTGATTCTTTTCCAGCCAGTCTGCGTTGAATTCTTCCTGTAACCGCAGCACCTCGGAATTCCAATTTTTTTGAAATAGGCTATCGGATAGTCTCTTATACGCTAATAACGTTTCGTATGCCTCCTTATAACGACCTGTCTTAGCAAACGATTTGGCTTCCAACTCCTTGAACATTGCTGTCAACTCCTCGTCCTGCTTGACCGCAGAGGAGTGCTTATATTCCATCAAAATATTGATTGCTTCTTGGTAATCGCCTTTTTTATAACTAAGCCTTGCTAGTTCCCAGTTGACCTGTATGACGGAACTGGTGTCAGCAATTTTATTAAAAAACCCCAGGCTACTTTGAAAATAGTGCTGTGCCGAATCTAATGCATTTGTTAGAAAATAGTATTTCCCAAGTGCCAAATAACTGGCACCCAATTCAAAAAACGAATCCTGCTGTTTGTAGAATGGAATACAAGCCTTTAGCCAGATTGGCACCTTACCAATATCGGTACTATCTTTGTAATTGAGTAGAATAGAACTTGCCATCACCCTTTCGAGTTCAGCTTTCTCAAAATCTTTTTTTAATTTTTTGGCTAACTTTATCCCCTCTTTCCCATATTTCAAGCATTTTTTATTGTCATAGCGGGAATAATACAGTGCCAACCCAATATAACTGCTCAATTCCTCTTCCTCATCATCCACCTCCTGAGCCAACTTTAAAGAGTTATCAAAATGAAGCAAAGCCTTCTCCGTATCCAATCCATTTGTCTGATAAATAATCCCCAGTTGGTTTTCAAGAATACTACGCTGGATTACAAATGACCTTCCCTTGCTCCCTTCAATAATATCCAACGCCCTATTGGTATAAACTAAAGCTGAATCAACATTCACTCTATTCTGAAACGCTGCACCAATAGACCCGATACAGCGGGAAGCGACCAAAAGGTCATTCTGCTTTTCTGCCAATTCAAGTGCCTTTCGATAATAAGTGACAGCCTCCTCCAGTTTCCATTCGGAAAAAAGCGCCTCGGCTCGTTCATAATACAAGGAACACCGCTCCACGGGATTGACGGTCCGCTCTATCGCAAAATCTATATCATTAGATTGACCGACCTGGCCGTGCAGGCTGGAAACGCACACAAAAAAGAGTAGCAAAAAAAACGATATATTTTCAATAAAAACCAACCCCAAAGATATATTTTTTGTAAAATCTAAAATCAAAGGTACAAAAATTAAAAAAAATCAAAGAGTTTGGCATAAAATTTAATATCCCTCACCAATTAATACTCCGTCAAACCTATCGACTCGTCAACTCGATTGGCAGGTAGGTTTGACGGATTACTTATGGTCTTGAAAAATACACGACAAGTTTTTCAAAAAAATATTGACAGATGTAGAAGTGGCAAAGAGTTTTTTTATCTCTTTT
>JALVDO010000221.1 GCA_027008975.1 Saprospiraceae bacterium
ATCTGCCGGCTGCCTCCTGTGAGGCTATGTATGACCATTCGATTAGTGCCAATAATGTAGGACGTTGGGTCAATGTTGTCGCACCGCGATAGGAATTATTCTCCCCATCGAAAAGAGTCTATTTCAAACCCGGCCAAATCCAGCAGGCGATCGACGACGGTACTCAGTAATTCGTCCACGTTTTTCGGATTGCTGTAAAACGAAGGAGATGCGGGACAGATGATGGCTCCAGCGAGTGTCAATGCCTCCATATTCCGGATGTGAATCAGGGAATAGGGCATTTCGCGAGGGACGACAATCAGCCGCCGGCGCTCTTTGAGTATGACATCGGCAGCGCGCTCTATAAGATTGGAGGAGATGCCATTCGCAATGCGGCTAATTTGCCCCATGGAAGCCGGACAAATTATCATGGTTTTATAGCGCGCCGACCCGGAGGCGAAGGGCGCCATAAAATCATTGGCATCGTAATATTGAAAGGGATAGGATTGGTAGGAATCATCCCCTATTTCCAATTGCCAATTGATATGTGCATTGGAGCTCATCACGACGCCCACTTGCAAAGGCGTACGCTCCGAAATGAGCTTTAATTTATCAAGCAATAATTTGGCATAAATCACACCACTTGCCCCGCCGATGGCTATTATTATTTTTTGTTTCATAGTTGTTCCCTTAACGACAAAATAACATTTCCAATACAACAAAAGATTAAAAAAGGGTGTTTCAAAGGGGAAAAATAAAAACTTATGCAGAAATTAACAGTAACACTCGGCTTGTTTGCCGCTTTTTTTCTTTTGGGAAATAACGCACTTCACGCACAATCCATCAAGTGGATGACCTGGGAGGAAGCCATCGAAGCCAATAAGACGCATCCAAAAAAATTATTGGTAGATGTCTATACCCAATGGTGTGGTTGGTGCAAAAAAATGGATAAAACAACCTTCAGGAACAAGAAGGTGGTAGAGTATATCAATAGTAACTTTTACGCTATCAAGTTGGATGCCGAGCAACGGGCAGACATCCAGTATAAAGGACAAACTTTAAGGTACTTCCCCAATGCAGGGCGAAGAGGCATTCACGAGCTCGCGTACGCTTTATTGGATGGAAATATGAGTTATCCGACCTACGTCTTCTTAGATGAAGAACAATCCAGAATCACCATCGCACCCGGTTATCAACAAGCAAAGGACTTCCTCAATGTACTTAAATACATCGGCGAAGGCGCTTATGCTAATAAGACTTTTGAGCAGTTTATGTCCGGGGAGTGAGTTGTTTCCTACAAGGTGACATTTTTTTTCTTGTGATGTTTTGGATATTGTCACCCTGTTTCCCACAGGGTGACAATTTTTTATTATCTGCCTGTTTCCCACAGGCTGATAATTTTTTTCTTGTGTTTTGGATTTTAATTCTGAAGGCGAAATGATAGTGAGCAAGAATTTGAATATCGAACACCGATTAACGATTTAAGATTTTAGAAGTTTTAAACAAAACAAAGTTTGATTTGGAAAACGAATTAGTAAATCTGAAATCTTCAATCGATGTTCCTTGTTCGGTGTTCTCCACGCTCCTTACTTCGACAAGCTCAGTACAGGTGTTCTTAAATCAAAAAGTGAGGACTGTCGAAATGATAGTGAGGGCAGGCCTCCCTCCTTTCTATCGGGAGGCAGGCATACCTGCCTTGCATTCAGGCAGCCTACTGTTCTGTGCATAGATGATTACACCCCATCATTTCTGCCCCCAAATTAAGACAATCTCAAAAAAACGCACTAAGCCATAGGTCAAAGACCTTCACCTTGATGCGTTTCGCGACGACACGTCGCAACGAGCAGACCAAAATATTCTCACCTTCTTTTCCAATTGGCAATTTGTTTTTTCACTTGATCCATAGTAAATGATTTATCTGCTTTGATTTCTTCCTTCGAGTTGTCCAAGATATCAAGTAAGGTATCTTCATCTAAGGGCTCACCGTCTCTGACTAAATCTTTTGTGGATTTAAAGGATTCAATAACACTACTTTTCGTGCTTTTGCAAATTCCACGCAACTACAGCCACAACGAAGAAAACGCCTTTTGAGTGACACATCAAAAGGCGTTTTCAACAACAAACAAAAGGAGTCTATTTACTGCTCAGCAAATTTTTTACTCTTATATTTTGCTTTCAATATTTCTTTTCTTCGCTCTACAGACGGCTTAACGTACTCCTTACGAGAACGCAATTCACGCATCAGGCGCGTACTTTGAAATTTTCTTTTATAGCGCTTTAACGCCTTGTCGATATTCTCTGAATCTTTAACTTCGATAATTAACATATAGTATTGTTTATAACTATTTCCTGACTAAAAATGACCGAATCTAAGTACCTACCTTTATTTTCGGACTGCAAAGATAAGGGTATTCTTTTTTTATACAAACTTTTTTGAAAAAAAATTATCAACTCCGCGGCAATTCAAACAAGCGTCTTTGGTCAGACCGCCTTTGCGTGCGGAAAGAACCCCCCAGCGCACGTCCCGAATCCCTTCCAAACTATGTGCATCCGGATTGATGGCGATGAGTACCCCCTTTTCGATTGCATAAGGAATCCAGCGCCAGTCCAAATCCAAGCGGTAGGGATTGGCATTTATCTCGATGGCAACACCATTGGCGGCACAGGCGTCGATAATCTTGCGGGTATCAAGGGGATATCCCTTTCGCGACAACAACAATCTCGAGGTCGGATGCCCGAGAATAGAAGTATAAGGATTTTCGACTGCCCGCAACAACCGGCGAGTTGCCTTGGCTTCATCCATTTTCAGGTTGGAATGAATGGAGGCGATGATAAAATCAAATTGCGACAGCAAATCATCCTCGTAATCGAGGCTGCCATCGTTTAAAATATCGCTCTCGATACCTTTGAATATCTTAAAAGGTGCCAATTCCATATTCAGGCGGTTAATTTCTTCAAATTGCGCCCAAACCCTATCCGGTTTTAAGCCATTGGCATAAAAAGCAGATTTGGAATGGTCTGTAATACCGAGATACTCGTACCCGAGTGCCTTTGTCTCTTTTGCCATTTGCTCCAGCGTGGCGATTCCGTCGCTATAAGTGCTGTGTGCGTGCAGTATGCCTTTGATGTCCTCTTCCTCGATTAAAACCGGGAGCTTCCCCGATTTTGCCAAGCCGATACTCCACTCGCTTTCGCGCAATTCAGGAGGAATAAAAGGCAATTTTACTTTTTCAAAAACGGCAGCTTCTGTCTCCATATCCTTGAAACTCTGGTTGGGATAGGCAGCAACGAAAGCAGTCAAAAATTCTTTAGAGCCGGAGTAACGAAATAATTTTGATCCAAATTCCTTCGGTTGGCAGTAATAGATAACGGCAGCAATTCCCTCGTTGGTTTCCACCTGATAAACATTGTCTGTTTTATCGGTCAATGTCAAAAGTCCACCGTCAAAAAGCACATCCGGTTCCACCTCATTTGCGATAAGCACTTCTACCCTGTCCACGACGTTGTTGTGTCGTCGCAATTTGCCCACTGCGCTGACCTTTGCCGCGGGCATCATATCCCGTATAGCCAGTACGAGGCTATCGGCGTAGTCTTTGATTTCTGCAAGCAGGAATTTGCCCTTGGATTGCTGGTAATACTCCAGTTTTTGCTTCAAATCCTCCTGGGTCTTCTGTCCAAATCCCTTCAAATCCACCAACCGGTTTTCATTGGCGGCATACAGCAATTCGCCAATAGTTTCCACTCCGAGACCTTTCCAGATTGCCTTGATTTTTTTGGGGCCAAAGCCCTTGATATTGAGCATCTCTACGACTCCGGAAGGAGTTTGCTGCAAATATCGTTCCAGCGTAGCCATCTTGCCGATGCTGAGTAATTCGCCAATTTTACCGGCGATGGCTTTCCCCACACCGGGGATGGCGTGAATATCTTCTTCCTCCATACGCTCCAACGGCTCATCGAGATT
>JALVDO010000222.1 GCA_027008975.1 Saprospiraceae bacterium
TTTGAGTAACTCAAACTGATTGGCTTCGTAGGCAGCTTTAAGCGTCATCAACGGTTCTTCAAAATCTGCCTCCTCGAAGTGATGAATAGCAAGGTAACGATGGAACAACTTCATAAGGTAAGACATTGTGTTGTAGAGATTTTGCTCATCGAATTTTTGCTCCGGAAACAAATGCTCGTGCGTCTTTATTTTTGACAACTTACTCCCCTTGACTGCGTCGATGTGCTTCAGAATGTAACGCAGTAATTGGATTGTCTTTTTATGCTTATTAAAATAGGGTGATTCTACAAATAATTTGAATTGCTCGCGTTCCTTCTTGGATAACTCCCTTATATTTTTTACTAACCTACTTTGTTGCATTTTTTTTAATATGTGTACAATAATTAACGAAACATGATAACCAAAAGTATGAAAACCAATTTATTATCTACTCACTATATACTAAAAAAAATTCAGAAAGTTTCAAAATTGTACTTAATACCGGAAAAAAAAAGCGCCATATTTGCACTATAACACACGATGAAACACTAATTTTACAAAAAAGAATGCACTTTACATCTGTGTAAACTCAATCGGATAAGCACCTTGAATATAAGCGAGATCTTTTGAAGAGTGGGGTAAAGTGCGAAAGAAAAGAGAGGATGCCGTAGCCGGCATCCTCTTTTTGATTTATTTCTGAAATTGAATGGTGACTGTTTCTCCAATCCAACAACCGACTTTTGCCTTTTGTCCTTCTTTGACGCCGCGCATAAAGCCTTCATCCTGGAGTGGTTTTCCTTTGGAGAAAATAGAGATGCGTTTGTTTGCCTCGTCGGCGATAGAGGGATCGATTTTCTTAGCATAATAAGCTTTTTCTAAGGCTGCCAACATAGCAAGGCGCTGGTTCCATGAATCACCGCATCCCCGACTTGCCTTGCCATAAATATCCGCAATTAGGAGGTAAGGCTTGCCCCATCCCGGCTTCAAAGAAGCTGCTTTTTTTGCCTTGGCTCGTGCACTTTGGTACTGCCCTTTCTGCCAAAGCAGGATAGAGCCGATGCTGTAGTAGGCTTGAGCCTTGGCATCATTATCCGTTGCCTCCTCAATAGCCTCGTTGTAACGCTTAATTGCCTGATCGTACTTCCCTTCCTTCTGAAGTTCAATGGCATCGTACATAGGGTCTTCCAATCGCTTTTTAGCACTCAATTCTGCGTTAATTTTTTCGGCGACCACTTTATATTTTGCCGACAACTCCTGCATAATTGGCTCATTTGGGTCACACCCCCTTTCCTTCAACTTCAAGTATACATATTCCAAAGTCTTGATGTCATCGGGCTTGGCTTTGTATTCAGGTATCAATTTTTTCTTAAAGTAGGCACAGTCAAACACCTCGTCTTCAATAGGCTGCAAATAAGCCTCAAGGTTGTCAACGGCATCTTTATAATCCTGAGCTTCGTCCGGATTATTTTTGATATTGTACTCGGCAATGGCATCCAATTTATCAACCATTTGTGTAACGTCATCCTTAGTGAGTTCCTTATTTTGGTACAACTCGGTCAATAATTGTGCGATAGGATCATACAAGTAATAACCGGAAGCATTTCCCCCCTTATCAATAGACTCTTTTAGTACGTCGTACACTTTTTTGTCAAATCCATACCCGAGGTAGAAAAACATATCAAACCCCTTGAGGCCAAGATTGTAGGCTTCATCGCCAAAGCACTTAATTTCCTGATCGTAAAGATCGAGGATTTTCTGAGCGTATTCTTTTTTCTTTGCTTCATCATCGGTCTTATTATACAATGCCTGATAAAGCATACGACCATCAGTAAAGTGGAAGTTTCGCTCGCCATCGGCTGCTGGTGCTATTTCATACGCCTTCTTCCAATTGTCAAAAGCTATCTTGAAGTCAGCATCGCTCATTGCATCAATTTCATCCTGCTCTTTATCCTTCACAAAAGGTCGATATACTACGTGTGCGTTAGTCGCTTCTTCCTCTTTTGGTGAGCCAACCCATGTTTCACATTGAGCCTGAATACTCAAAATATGAAAAAGAGATAGCAGAAGGGACATTGCAAAAATTCTTTGAAATTTCATACTCGCTAAAATTTTGTGTTTATAAATCAATTTAATAGTAATATTGGTGAATGTAATTAATTATATTTTCGCTTAAAGAACCAAGTGTTATCATTCAAGGTAAAACCAACAGTTACCTTATAATAATTTTCGTGCAAGGCTTCTTTCACACCTCTTTGCCCGGCTTCAAACGTTAAGTCCAAAAAGGACAATTGTTGTCTCTTCCTAATAATGGGCAACCCGAATCCTAGTGTAACCGCCTTTTGGCTCAATTGGACTCCTCCGACTTTTCGAGGGTCTGTCCCCGTATAAAACCCGGCTCTGTAACGAATCTTCTTGAGGTAATTATTGTAGGATCCGGCATCCGGTGTATATTCCAGTCCGGCAGAGAATCGTTTGGTATCAAATAAAGCCTCTTGTTTTGCTTCGTTTTTGTATTCGCTCCAGCCTGTCTGACTGTAATCCATACTTATTTTAAAATTGTGGTGTGTGTAGCTCAAACCGGCTGTCCATGACATGGGTAATTGTCCGGTTCCTTCTACATCCTTTAACACCGAAATGGTATCGACATAAGTGCCAAAGGGATAGAGGGTATTTCGGTGATAATAATGCTCCGAATTAGTATTAAACGACTGAATGCCGTTTCCGTAAAGCCCGACGACAAATCGTCTGCCGCTTGGAACTAAATCACCCGCCTTATTCTTTTTCTTAAAATCGTATTGATACTGAATTCCGGCATTCCAAACCATTCCCGACAAGGAAATCTTGTTGTTGATTTCGGTATAAAATGCAAAATCGAGAGAGTCGAAAACGACATTGTTATTATTCGTCAACGTGCCAAACTGATACCCGAGATTCACGCCAACGGCAAGCCCTTTGTAGCGCGCCCCCGTGCCCCAGTTGAAACGATAAACACTGCCCGTTCCTTTCAAGCTGTTCGTCGTTGCCAAATTGGGATTATCACTATTATTTTTCAATATCACATTATAGCCTGTGGTGGAATAAGGTGTAAGGCTAAAACTCGTCCCAAATTGCCAAGGTGAGTTTTTTTGATCGAGCTCTTGATTCAGCCGGTTTTTTAGCGCAAAACCCAATGCCATATATTTCAGGTTTCCTCCCCAATAGGTATTTTTCTTGTCGCCGCTTATCTGGCTGGAGCGGAGTCCATCCAACCCAACTTCAAAGACGGTTTGCCGGAGAAAAGCCAAGGCTGCCGGATTTGCCAAACTAAGGTGAAACGGATCATTAAAAGCGGCCGTCACGCCTCCCATTGCAGCGGAAGCTGAGTAGTAATGATTTTCCAAATCGCCAAGTCCCAGTCTGGAGTATGGGGCGTTTTTGGTGGGACGAATATCTGAGGCATTGTCTTGTCCATTGACAAAACCAACCAAAAGAACCATAAACATGGCGATAAAAATGCTATTTCGAGTTTTCGACATTGTAGTTTAAAATTTTATTTAATCCAATGAGGACTAAATTTGAATTTGCAAATATCTCGTTTTTTAGCGTTTTACCAAAAATATTTGCATCTCCTCCTGTTAAAATAGTATTTAAACTGCCATATTCCTCTTTTGCACGCCCGATAAATCCATCCATCTCAAAAATTACACCTAGAATAGCACCGTTCACAAGCGCCTTCTCCGTCGAGTCCCCCCATTCCGAATCGACAATCCGGCTCTCCGGCAGGGGTAATCGCTGTGTAAAATGATGCATGGCTTTCAACCGGAGCTCAACACCGGGGCTGATATTCCCCCCGACAAATTTACCTCCGGGTGCCAAAATATCATAAGTAATGCAGGTGCCGGCATCAATCACAAGGCAGGCTTCGTCTCCGTGTAACGCATAAGCCCCCACCACCGCTGCCAGCCGGTCTTTTCCGAGTGT
>JALVDO010000223.1 GCA_027008975.1 Saprospiraceae bacterium
CGTTTCGATAAAACCCGGTGCAATGACATTGCTTCGTACGTTTCTCGCCCCCATCTCTTTGGCGATGGATTTGCTGAAACCAATAATCCCGGCTTTGGATGCAGCGTAATTGGCTTGACCGGCATTACCGTTGATACCTACGATTGAGCTCATGTGAATAATAGAGCCACCTCTATTTTTCATCATGGGGCGCAGGCAGTGTTTGGTGAGGTTGAAAACGGAGTTTAGGTTGGTTTGGATGACTTTATTCCACTGCTCTTCACTCATTCTAAGCATCAGGGTATCACGCGTGATTCCTGCATTATTGACGAGAATATCTATTTTTCCAAAATCCGCTAATACGTTTTTGATCAATTCTTCTGCTTGCTGATAATCAGCGGCGTCAGAGCGGTATGCCTTGGCTTTAACACCAAAAGTCTCCAATTCCTTGGCAACAGCTTGCGCTTTTTCTTCTGATGACAAATAGGTGAATGCAACATCCGCTCCCTCCTCTGCATATTTTTTTGCGATTGAAGCTCCGATTCCGCGCGAGCCTCCCGTGATAAGAGCTACTTTTCCCTGTAGTAATGACATATTTTTATCCATTTTCCAATTCGTCTAGCAGTTCTTCTAAATTACTGGCTAGATTGTTATTAATATCTGTAATTGCGGCCTGGATTTTTTCCAGGGCTGCCTCTATTTCCTCTTCTGTTGTGGGACCCTCTGCAATACTCAACAGATAATATTCTATGATGGCGTGCAAAGTATCTTTTTGGGTAATTGTCCAGCTCCCGGCAGTTTGGTCATTTTCGTCGTAAATGACGATGAATAATTTCTCCAGCGAATAAGTCAATGCGATGCGCTTTTCCTTTCCGCCATCCGTCTCGACGGTAAATTCAATATCTACTAACTGTTTTCGTAACGCAACAGCTTCAATCGCAGTCTCAATAATGAGTACCACCGTTTCGTTTGGAATGCTGCGCCCATCGGGAATCGCTTCGAAAGCCTGATAAACCCCTTTTATGACTGCAAAGATAATCTCATCTTTGACCCAAGCTGGATTTTCCTGTACTTTTTCTAAGATAAGGGTGATTATTTCCAATACCTCTACCTGACCAAGTGTTGGTTTCCATACACCGGATTTCGGTTTTTTGGCAATGACTTTCAACGTCTGCTCGATGGCAAGCGAAAGGATGTTTTTGGGACCATTTCCCTTTATCTGCATAATTTGGTCGATATTGGCACCTATTTGGAGCATCATCACTCTAATCAATTCGGGGATGAGGTGATGACCATTATAACCCGAATTTTTAACGGCGTTCGTCGTATCTCTAATCAGCTTTCTGAAAATGACATCTTTGGTGGCCAATTCAGGATAATTGGAGAGTACCTCAACTGCTGCTTCAATCAGGTTGTCTGCCTGATCTTCGTCGAAGCCTTTAGTCAAGTCGAGTTTATCCGTTTTGAATAGGATGAGTTGTACCAACAGCAAACCGTTTTTGTCGGGGTGATTACTTAGGATGACAGATAAGATGTACTCCATTAACTCCACAAACATGGTGGTTCTATCTCCCATCAAACCAATGTTAGAGCTGGCAAATACGTAATCAAAAATCAAATCCAAAGCTTTGTCGAAAATAATAACTTCCTGCTGTGCACTACCCCACTTCACTTTGTCCAATATTGCCTTGTGGTGGCTGATGGTTCGAAGGCTGTTCCTGATAATCCACTCTAAGGTGTCGGGGGTGAATCGGGCTTCAGCCGGCATTTTTGCCATCGTAATGAATATGGTGTCAACCACTTCATTAAATAAACTATGCTCGTCATCTCCATCATAAATCCACTCGGGGTGGTTGAATATTTCTTCAAATAGACCATCGACCAAAGCGATTGCCTGTGACTCGCTCAGTTGTAAATGCCATTTATCATTGGCTGTAGCAGGAGCAGAAAGTATCGCCAATAACTTTTTGAGCGTATCTACTAATAAGAATTTTGGCGTACCCGAATCAGCAGGTACAATCAAATTAGCATTTTCGCTGGTATAGAAGAGTGTCAACCGGAGTAATTCCGGGAATAACCCGGGCTGATGAAAATCGGAAGCATCAATGGCTTCGGTAATTCCCGCTATGATGTTTTGTAGTGCCTCATCTTTTGCAAGCCAATCCGCGTGGTCGTGTAATACCCGTAGCGTTGCATTAATTAATTCATTTGCCAATTCATCATCAAACCCATCCGAATAGTCAATGCCCGAATCAAATAGAATCATTTGTGTCAGCAATAATCCTGTCTTGTCGGGATGTTCAGTCATGATGACTTCCAGAACATACTCCAGTAAATCAGCTAGTAACTCTTCACTTCTACCACTTTCGTGGAAAATGTAGTCCATAACCAGCCCGATGACTTTTTGCCAAATAATGATTTCGTCTTGGGTAGAGCCCCAATGGGTTTTCTCCAATAATTCCGGTGTAATGATGGCAGCTTGCAAGCTGATTTTTAAAATAGCTTCGAGTGTTTCAGCAGAAAGCCTTTCTGATTTTTCTCTTGTGCGAAGCTCCTCAAAAACAATAGATGTTATCAATGAAAAGACAGAATTGCCGTCTTTTTGTGGTGCGACCCATTCCGGATGGTAAAGTATTTCCTCAAATAGATTTTCTATGATTTCAATAGCCTGTGCTGGAGTTAGTCGGGGAGACCACTTTTCTCCATCCTCTTTTTGTGCGAGTAGTGTTAACAAATCCTGTAGTGCCACAACAAGTAAATAATCCGGGTTGTCGGCTGATTTATTGAGTATTAAATCAATATTGAGAGCGGTGTACTCGATTACCAGCCTCAATAACTCCGGAAATAGATCCGCCTTGTCGTAATTGGAATTTTCCAATCCTTTCTGAAGAGCGGTAGCAACACCGGAGACAATTTGCTTCAACGCCAATTGGTTGCTTACTAGTTCGGGGTGTTCCCCTAGTACCATCAACGCTGCTTTCAGTAATTCATCTGCCAATTCTTCGTCAAACCCACCGGTATAATCAATATTTTCAGATTCAAAAAGAATCAAATCCACGAGCATTAGTCCTTTTTCTCCCGGATGGTGAATCAGAATAACATCCATGATGTAATTCAGTAAATCTACCAAAAGTTCTATCCTGTTGGCGCGCTCTACTTTTCCACTCTTGAAAATAAAGTTGAAAAGTAAATCCAATGCTTTATTCAATACGACAACTTCCTCTGCATCCTCAGCCCAGTGGATGCTGGCTATGATACTCTGATTGGTCGCGGCAGCCCGGAAGGCAACTTGAATGATGTATTCCAATACCTCAATATTGATGCGTTGCCCTTTGGGTATTTGGGCTAGTGCTTGCATGACTGATTTTAATACGAGGCTAAGGGGCGTTTCTGTGCCGGTTTCTTCTCTGACCCATTCCGGATTGGCAACGACTTCATCCAGTACATTTTCGAGAATAGATAGAATCTGCTCGTGTGTCAACCTGGGTTCCCAGGTGGCTCCCGGGATTGGAGTAGCGATGGCTTCGAGCGTCTGTTTGGCAGCCAATACGAGTAAATTTCGGACATCGCTTCTGTTTGGCTCCCAGATGAGATCTAAATTCTGAGCGGTGCTGGCGAGTATCAGCCGGACAATTTCCGGTAGCATCGAGGGGCGCAATAAATTACTAGAGTCCACCGCAAGGGTTTGAGATACCTGCATGATGATTTCTCTCAATCCATCCTCTTCTGTTACCAATTCGGGATATTCAGCGATAACTTCGAGTGCGGCTTTGACCATTTTATCGAGCGATTCTACTGTAAACCCGGCTTTCAGGTTGATTTTAAATGGGTCGTTGAGTAGCATATCCATCAAGGCACTACCGGTTGCCTTGATAAGTTCAGACTCCGGTTGGCTTACTCGAAAGACTGCTGCCGGAGCATTGAAAACATAACTGCCCGAATTTTTTATCAGGCTTCG
>JALVDO010000224.1 GCA_027008975.1 Saprospiraceae bacterium
CATCCATTGTCAGGAACAAAGCTACTCCTGCGACAATAGCCCCAACACCCAAAAGCCACCACCATATAAATGGCCGCCGGTGCTTCTTCTCCAGTGGCAACTCTTCATCCAGCAAGGCACGCATGGCGCGCCAGCCCTCATCCACCAAAGATTGATTCAATACGTTTTTTTCCTTATCCAACATTATTGTTAATTCGCTTTTGCTTAGCCAATAATAACTTCAATTTTTTCCTTGCCTCAGATACGTGCCACTTGGAAGTACCCGTACTAATATTTAGTTTTTCGCCTATCTCTTTATGTGTAAAGCCTTCGACCGCAAACATCCAAAACACCTCTCTTGAGGCTCCTTTCAAATGATCAATCAATTGGAGAATATCATCAAAATAAAGGTCTTCCAGTATCCCCGGGCTTCTGAATTCTTCTCTAACCGGTAACTCCAAAAATTGAATTTGCCTCGACTCTTTCTTGTAATAATCAGAGAGCGTATGGAAGACAATCCTCTTCATCCAGCCCTCAAACGACCCTTTAGAAGAAAAGGTATGTATCTTTTTAAAAATCCGTAGAAAGCCCATGTTTACTATTTCCATAGCGATATCCTTATTTTTCGCATACCGCATACACATGCCCATCATCACAGGGAAATATCGGCGATACAACGCCTCCTGGCTGCGCCGGTCATTCTGAACACAGCCCGAAATCAAAGCCTTTTCATCCTCTTTTTTTTGATGCATGAATTTCGTTAAAACTGAACGCCGACAGCTACTTTCAACCTATTGAAAGTCCGATTATATACCTGAATATCACTAATATTGAACACTTGTTTTACATAATGAGGCTGGAGAATATAGCCTAATTCGATTAAAATATTTCCCCGTTTTCTCCCGCCTATTCTCAATCCGATTGAGGGGCGAACTGTCATGCCTCCTCGCGATTTCAAAATCCCCAACTTTTCAGATTTCTTTGCGAATCCGTAACCGGCTTGCAACACATAATAAGGCGAAATTGTATTTTTTTTCAGATAGCCTCTTAACTCTAACATCAGTGGGTAAACAACCGCAGTGCCAACAACACTAAAGTTATCTATGCCAGTTGCAATGCCATAACCCAATTTCAAACTATGTTGGTATCCAAATGAGAAACTGCTGCCAGCCCCAACGGAGAACTCCTCCTGCGACCGGCTAAAATTACCGCCAAAAGTGAAAATGAAATAATAGCTTGGCACCTTGTAATCGTAAACCATGGTATAAGACTGCCGCTCCAAGTCAAAATCCATAGGATATTTCTCTTCCGAAACACTTCTGACCTCCTCTTTGCTCAACTCTACAATATCACCGTTTGGCAACTGAAATTCCATCACACCATCCCTGACTTCCAACAAATACCCCAGAAAACTGGAGCCATCCGTCAACTCTACTTTGGAGTACGGAACATCCAATTGTGCAGTCGCAGAATTAATCAAAACAAAAAGGAGAAAATAAAATAAGGTCAAACGTTTAGTCTTCATTACTTTTATCATTTTAGTGAAACAATATTATTCTCAAAGATATAGTTATTTTATCCACACCTTCAAAAATAAAGTCTTAATCTTATCTTAAAATCTCCTTTTTCAAAAAATATTGTTCAAATATTAAAAACTAACCCTATAGACGTACAGAATGGATAAAAGGGTTGGCTTTTTTTGTAAAAAAAATGACAGAAGAGAAATGGGCAAACTTTTATTAAAACTAAAAATATATCTTTGCCCTGAAAACGCACACTTCTTTCGATTTTAATTCCTAATTTTAACAATTAATATAATGACTCGAACTAAATTATTATTATCATTTTTCATTTGTATTCTATTCTCATCCATCCTTCCCGCACAACAACAGACCATCGTCGGCGCTAATAGTCTGCATGCTTATTTCAAGGGAAAAACCAAACCCCTACGAGACCTAACACCCATGCCCGGAACGCCTAGAGAAAAGATAAAAGCCCTCAAAAAAAACAAGCCAAAGTTTATACCCCCCAACTTCCTTAACTACGAGCGTTATACCAATAGCGAAGACGAAGGAATGGATCCCGTCAGGCAGTATAAAATGAGTGATTTGGAAAAAAAACTTTTACCTCCAGAGGTGGTTTTTGACGGCATTCAGGAAGAACAAGCAGACTCCGGCGTACCTGACACCAATGGAGATGTGGGGACGGATCACTATGTCCAAATAGTAAATGCTTCCTGGTTTCAGATTTTCTCAAAAGACGGAACTGCCTTAACGGAACCCACCAGTGCCAATACGATTTGGAATGAGATCGGAGAGAGTTCCTTTTCTGACCCGGTCATTATGTATGATGAGGATGCTGAGCGTTGGCTGATCACCGACCTAGCCAATGTCGATAGAGTACTTTACGGCGTTTCGGAAACATCAGACCCCATGGGTGCATGGAATCTATATGTCCTTACCACCCCCGGATTTGCCGATTATCCCAAGTATGGCATTTGGCCTAATGCATACATTCTGACTATTAACGAAGGAAACGGCACTTACCCTGTTTATGCGCTTAATCGTCAACAAATGCTTGCAGGTGAAAGCAGCATCGACGTGCAAAGAGTTGAAATCCCGGGCATCAATGGAGGTTTCCCTACTGCCACGCCAATGGATTGGAATAGTCCTTTAGCACCACCAAGTGATGAGGTGTTTGTCGTCAGGTTGAATGACGATGCCTGGGAAAATGGAAATACAGAGGATGTCATTGAAGTTTGGACGATCCAAATCGACTGGGATGACTCCAATAACACAACTAGTTCTTTAACGCAGCTCCCGACAGCTGCTTATGACTCCG
>JALVDO010000225.1 GCA_027008975.1 Saprospiraceae bacterium
TCATAACAAAAAGTAAAGAAATATGTATCATGCCACTATCATAGGTGCCGGCATTGTAGGTTTGGCTACTGCCCATGCGATAATGAACCAACAGCCCGATACCAAATTGGCTATATTGGAGAAAGAAAGCGATGTCGCCCTCCATCAGACAGGGCACAACTCGGGGGTGATGCACTCCGGTATTTATTATCAGCCCGGAAGTCTGAAAGCAAGAAATTGTACGTTGGGATATCGAAAATTAATCGAATTTGCAGATGCCAATAACATCAAATACGATATTTGTGGTAAGGTCATTGTCGCTACGGATGAGTCCCAAATTCCGGTATTGGACACCATTATCAAAAAAGGACGGAAAAACGGATTGGAAGGCTTGAAAATGCTGAGTAAGTCGGAAACACACGAAAAGGAACCTTATGTAAATGCCGTTCAGTCAATCTGGGTACCACAGGCGGGTATCATCGACTACAAGGAAGTCGCAGCCAAATTGAGAGAAAATCTCGAAAAAAAGGGTGTAGAATTCTTTTTCTCATCCAAAGTGACCAATATAATGGAGGAGTCCGCTCAGGTTGTTATTAATACTGTAAAAGGCGATTTTTATTCTAAAAAGGTAATTGTTTGTGGAGGGCTTTACGCAGATAAGCTGGCGGAAAAATCGGGAGTTGATATAGTGGAGGCAATTGTTCCCTTTAGAGGAGAGTATTACGAATTGTCTGAAGAGAAGCGATATATGGTCAATAACCTGATTTATCCCGTTCCCAATCCCAACTTTCCGTTTTTGGGTGTGCATTATACGCGCTTGATTCACGGTGGGATTGAAGCAGGTCCGAATGCCGTCTTGGCATTTAAGCGGGAAGGCTATTCCCGTTGGGATGTAAACCTGCCGGAATTAATGGAGAGTCTGGCCTATCCCGGCTTTAGGAAGCTGCTAGGCAAATACTGGCGCGAAAGCATAGATGAGTTACATCGTTCCTTTTCCAAGCGTGCCTTTGTCAAAGCATTACAGCATTTAATTCCCGACATTGGTTATGATGATTTGAAACGGGGCAAGTCCGGCGTGCGTGCACAGGCATTGGATAGGGCAGGAAATATGGTGGATGACTTCCTCATTAAAAGGAAGGGTAATGTGATTAATGTCATCAATGCACCTTCTCCGGCGGCAACTTCCTGTCTGGCAATTGGCGAGCACATCGCCGGAAAGGCTATTTTACCCACTTAAAAGAAGAAAAACACAGGGAAAACAAGCTTTTTTTCAAAAAAATGAATTTTTTTTTGTGTTTCTAAGTATATAAAAAAATATATATAATACAGTAGATTCTTTGTTTTGTGATGGTAAATCCCTGATAATGATTTATTTAGATATTTCCAAACGATGTAAAATTAAAAAAGAATGAGGCTAAATTGTACTTATCAAGGCAGGAATTTTGTTTCATCTTTGTATCATCAAAGGGGAAGGAGGGTGAAATTTAATCTTTCCTTTCTTACTGATAACAAATTATAATCTAAAACAAATCCGACTTATTACCAACGTTTAATAGCAACTATTAAGTCGAAATAATTACGCAATTATAATCTCATGAAGTTTTTCAGTAGAATGTCAATGGATATTCTACTTGGTATGTAGATAGCCTCTCAAGCTTTTTTGAAGCCACTTAGTTTACTAGGTGGCTTTTTTGATTTTCAAGCATACAAGTTTACGGACTTAACAACTTGATTCGCCCGAAAGTTTTACTTTTTTTTCTTTTTTCGCTTTGCCTTTTTCTTTTGGATGGCCCTGGCGCGGCGGCGTTCCTGCGCCCGATTGGTTTTGAGGTTTTTGTTCTTTTTTTGATGAAAAGCGCCTTTTGAACCCGATTTTTCAAGGGTAGCGGTTTTGCGGTAGTTTTTATTTCCTGCGGATGGCTCTACTTCTTCCGGGATGAGTTGGGTAGATATTTCCAAGTCATCCGGTAGCGGAATTTGAGTAATAAGTTTCCCCATCAGGTCTTCGATTTCGCTAATTGACGGTTGTTCCTTTTCCGTAGTAAAGGTGATGGCAATCCCATCCTGATCTGCGCGTCCGGTTCGACCAATGCGGTGGATATAATTCGTTGGAACATCCGGCGTATCAAAATTGATGACGTGGGATACTTCAGAAATATCCATGCCGCGTGCGATAATATCGGTTGCGATGAGTATGCGTGATGCTCCCGACTTGAACTGTTCGACCGACCGGATACGGTAATTTTGTGATTTATTAGAATGGATGATGGCTATCTGCTCAGAAAAATCCTCCTCCAATTCTTCGAAGAGCCTATCCGCAAGTTTTTTGGTGCTGCAAAATACGAGTACTTTGGTGAAGGTTTCTGCCTCCTTTAACAATCTTTTTAGTAGATTGACTTTGGTGTGAAAATTGGGAACAAAATAGACGCTTTGGTTGATTCTTTCAATCGGTGTGCCGGAAGGGGCAATTTCGATTAATACCGGATTGTTAAAATAAGAGTCGATAAATTGTTGCACCTCATCGGTCATCGTTGCCGAGAACATCAGATTTTGTCGTCTTGCCGGGAGCAGATCAAAGAGGTCTTTCAGTTGCGGTCTAAATCCCAGATTCAGCATTTCATCTACTTCATCAATAACCAGTTTTTTGATTTGCCTGAATTTGAGCGCACCGGAAAATACCAAGTCGTTCAATCTGCCGGGCGTTCCGACAAGGATGTCCAGTCCGTTTAAGGTTATCATCTTTTGCGTATTGATATTGGTGCCACCATAGACAGCTCCAACCCTTAACGATGAGTTGGTCGTTAACTTTTCTATTTCTCCTGCCACCTGTAAGACCAATTCTCGTGTCGGAACGACAATCAATACCCTCGGGTGTCCGTCTTTTGAGTAATTTAGCATTCGCAATAATGGGAGTAGATAGGCAAAGGTTTTACCGGTTCCCGTTTGAGCAACACCGGTCACATCCCGACCGGACATGATAACCGGAAAGGCTTCAATCTGAATCGGAGTCGGATAGATATAACCCAACTCTTCGAGCGCAGCAAGCAATGGTTTAGACAGGTTTAAATCCGAAAATAGCATAAGGTTTGTAATTTATGGGCAAAGGTAGCTCTTTTTGCTGACTAGAGTGGCATAACCTTAGCCCTCCTTAGCGAACCTTAGCGAAACCTTTGCGTCCTCTGCGGGAATTTTGTTTTATGCAACCGCAATAACTAAAGTACCAATAGTTAAGCGATTTTACATTTTATCCAAAAGAAGCGTTCTGATTTCAGGATGTTCCAAAATAGGCTCTAAACTCTTATTTCCTGATTCAATCATATCCTGTAGCATACCTAGCCGGATATCGTTGGGGAGGAAATCCAACAATAAGAAAGATCGAAGATTATGGCGTTGGGCTTTGGTCATCTCCTTATTTTGGTGGGTAATAAAGTTAGTAAGCCGGCTGCAAATAGTACTCAATAAATCAATCCTAATTTGATTCCCCTCATAAACGGAAGACCTGAATTGTTTTTCTACGACTTCAAAATTAGGGGCATCTAGAATTTCTTCCGGCCAAATCAGTTGGGACAGATTCTTCTGAACAAAGGCGACGAAGGAGGCTGCGGTCGATTCGTCAAGACAGCTGTCGGCGAGCATACTGACCAATTCGATTTGCGCTTTTAAGTTGGGAATACCCGATATGGATTCAAAAAATTGCACCAGCGTACGGGGTGTTGTTCGCCCGCCTTGAATAATCTCGGGATACATATTGACGAAAGCGATTCCGCGCTGGTCAATCCCTGCTTTTGTCGCCCACTTTATCCATGTTTTTAGGTCGAACTTCATGGTGATGTGCATCATACGCGTTAGCATGGCGTCATCCATTGGGGTGACAGAATAGTCGCCTCCATCGGGATTTGCCGTCAGTACAATGTGCCAATCGGGCGGTAGTTTCCAACTGATTAATTC
>JALVDO010000226.1 GCA_027008975.1 Saprospiraceae bacterium
TTATTGTCATCACATTCAGGCTCTCCAATTTCGACCTCACCGATATGGCAAATATCACAAGCATCAGGAGGTGCAATAGTGGTCGAAGCGCCACAAGAGTTATCTGCAATATCCCAAACGCTAAGAACTTGTGCCCCTGCCGTAATCAAGCCCATATCAAAAGTCTGTACGCTTCCGATAGCATAAGAATTGATACCATCGGGAGTCCAAGATCCACTTGTATTGTATCCATCTACCCGAACTATTGCGATGTATTGGTCATCACTCGCATCATAAGGTGTTTCACCCGGATCACAAATCACATCTAATACCTCAATCCACATAGAGCAAGTATTAGAACAAGTTGTCGTTGGTGGAGCGACTACTATCTGCTGTGAAGGACAAGTGCTATCATCCAAGCTGGATACTGTAACCGTAATCGCTTCAAACGGCTGCGAATAAGGTCCGAAATGGTGTACTCCTGAATAAGTAATTGGAATCACATTCTCACCATCGAACGCTTGCCATGCTCCATCGTTGGAATATAAAATTTCCAAATCAAAGTAGAATACGTCGTCATCCGGATTATCGTCCGTATCATTATCATCACAGGCAGCATTACCTATTTGAACAACACTTAATGTACAAGCATCAGAACAAGGCTCCGGTGGTGTGATATTTAATACATCACTACAATTATCCGAATCGTTATCACGGAAAGTAATTCCTACCGGATCTCCATTTCCAATCAGCAAGCCGCTAATCAGGGTTGGGTTGTCATAAACACCTGTGGCAATCGGAGTATTATCCGGTGCGTAGGCCGTCCATCCACTTCCAAAATTATCTCCCGTGACGGTAACTGTGAAAGAATAGGTATCATCCTCGTTAACTGTATCTGTACCAGCATCGCTACAAGTCGGACCACTAATTAAGGTTGCCGTAATATCACAATCATTAGAGCAAGTAGGAGGAGGTGTCACCATAATCATATTTGAGCATGCCGAATCACTATCGTCCGTCACTGAAACTACAACAATACTACCATCTCCAATTGGCATTGTGTAAGATTGAACTCCAGGGAAGCTACCTGAGTTACCCTGACTATCCGTCCATCCTGTTCCACCGTTGTTTCCGGTAATACCCAGAGTGAATGTAAAGGTATCATCAGAAGGATCACTTGGTGTACCATTGTTATCACAAGTTGGACCGTCTAATAATTCCAATCCAATATAGCACTCGTCATTGGAACAAGTCTCCGTTGGCAATACAAATGTATAAGAATCCGTACAAGTTGGGTCATCAACGTTTTGGACTTCAATAACAATCGTTGTACCTGGCGCATAAGGTCCCACTGTTTCAAAACGGCCATTAACACCAAGATCAATTACGGGTTCACCATTAATCGTTGCTGACCAAGTTGGAATATTAAACCCTTCAACAGTGAAATCGAAGAAATATCCATCATCATTAGGATTGCCTCCTGTGTTGTTGTTATTACAAATAATATTTTCAACGGTAATGTCTGTAATCAAGCATTCATCGTAGCATCCAATTGCAGGGTCTACCGGTGATTCGATATTAATATTTTCTCTGCAACTTCCCTGACAACCGTCGTAAATAAATTCGTTATCAATATCAACAGAAGTTGGAATGATAGCAGTGTAAGTCACACCGTAGAGTCCTTCGCCACCATTCAAGTAAGGACTTGAAGTTGTCCAGTGATCACACCCATGAACACCTACTGCATTCACTACAAACTCAAATGTATAGAAATCATCAGATGGATCAGGTGTTCCGTTATTATCACAAACAGGATCTGTATAGGATAAGGTCAATGTACAATTCACATCTACCTCGGCACAGTCACCATCGTCTTCATCTCCATTATCATTATCACAATTTCCATCATTATCGGTATCTACTCCATTATCAGGCGTAGAATCAATATCTAATTGGTCGGCTCCCGTCACTTCTGCCTCGTTGACATAGTCATCACTATCTTCAACCGTTGCATCGAATGTCAATGTAACAGAGGCTCCACTGGCAATCGTCAGTCCTGACCAGGTAATATTTCCATCCGTCACAATGCCTCCGTTGGAAACGTTTGTGATATTAGAGTACCCTGTAGGAATGTAATCTTCAACTACTACACCGGTTGCGACAGCAGGTCCGTTATTAGACACTTCAATCGTGAATGTCACGACATCACCTACATTTACAAACTGCTGACTGACGCTCTTATCCAATTCGACATCGACCAATTCCTCTACTTCAATTACTTCTATATCGTGGTCATCTTCATCAACATCTCCATTATCATCAATTTCATCGTTAACCACAGGATCATTATCAGGATTTGTATCCGGTGTGGAATCAATATCGTCTAAATTCAATGGGTTATCCGCCCCCTTAATTTCTACAGCATTAGAAATACTTCCTCCGGCAAAATCATTGGCAACTCGCATTCTCACTTGAATGGTCATTGAGTCACCAGGTGCCAATGGTCCATTGATATGTGTACGGTAAAGACCATTAAACAACTGCCATGAATTATCCACTAATACCAGTCCATCGGGTACATATTCTGTTACTTCGATATTGGTAGCAGGAATTGTCCCCTGATTGAAGATTTCAATATCAAACACAACATCATCACCAGGATATAGTGGCAAGGTCGTCTCGTCTGTATTTAACGTTTTCCTCAATGCCAAATCGAATGTCTGAATTATTTCGATTCTGACTGGGTCGTGATCATCTTCGTCCGTTGCGGCGACACCGTCTCCTACTGCACCTGTTCCATCTCCATCTATGTAGTTGTCGGCAGGACTTTCCGGCTCACCTCCAGCGTCGTTGGTATTGTCATTATCTGTTGGTGAGTCAAAATCCGTCAACCCTAGTCCATTATCATATCCTGAAATTTCGGCGTAATCAACTAACTCAATTCCCTGGAAGTCGTTTTCAACCATGAAGGTAATGGTAAACATAGCCATACCTCCGCCAGCAGGAATAGTCTGATCAACGATGTAAGTTGCTGCACCTGCTCCGCCATTCCAAGCTGGATCACTCAACTGAAGCCCATCTGGAATATAATTGGTCACCTCAACATTATCAGCGTCCAAAGAACCCTGATTGGTCACGGTGATCTTAAATGTCACCTGATCTCCGGGAGCAAATGGTCCGGGAGTTGAGTCATCCAAGACGATTGTCAACGCAAGGTCAAATTGAGAGAATCCGGCATCAACAGTATCGTCATTATCTCCACTTTCAAGTGTTATCACGTGTGAGAGTCCTGTATTTGGATCGGCATCACTATCTGTTGCGTCGTTACCACCTTGGTTTGCATCAACCGGCACAAAATTATCCGGTGTTGTAAACTGAACGATATAGTCTCCAGGAACCAAATCGGTAAATTCATAGAAACCATTTTCGTCAGTCGTCGTCGTTGCAAGAATATCATCAATTTGTCCATCATTATCCAAATCAGCCAACAAGGTAACCACAGCTCCTTCAATACCCGGCTCGCCTGCATCCTGAACGCCATCGCCATTACTATCAGCCCAGACAAAATCTCCAATAGTTGCTGTTTCGAAGAATCCGGCATCTATAGTCGGATTATCTTCGCCACTTGTAAGCGTCACAATTTGAGACTGTCCATTTACCGCATCACTATCGACTGTATCATCCCCTCCCTGATTTGGATCAGAAGGTTCAAATCCGTTTGGCGTAGTAAATTCTACAACATAATCTCCAGGCACCAAATCAACAAACTGATAGAAGCCCGTTGGGTCAGTGGTCGTCGTTGCTAC
Organism: Saprospiraceae bacterium; assembly: GCA_027008975.1. GTDB lineage: Bacteria > Bacteroidota > Bacteroidia > Chitinophagales > Saprospiraceae > JALVDO01. Next base: position 3,786 of record JALVDO010000226.1, read on the forward strand.
TACGTCGTCTATTTGTCCGTCGCCGTCCAAATCAGCCAACAAAGTAACGGTTACTCCTTCAATACCAGACTCATTTCCATCTTGAATACCGTCTGCATCTGTATCTAACCACACGTAATCACCCAAAGATGCGCCACTGA
>JALVDO010000227.1 GCA_027008975.1 Saprospiraceae bacterium
ATATTAGCGGGCATCTGTCCGACAGACTCAGCTACTCGGCAGGACTACGAGGAAGTATTTTCTCCACCGTCCCCAAAGCATTATACGCCATTGAGCCGAGGATTTCTGCCCAATTCCAATTGTCGAAACGGTCGTCCCTCCGTGCTACATTCGACTATCTGACTCAATTTGATCACGGGCTGGTACTTTCCGAGGTGGGATTGGACAACATCATCGGATTGCCGAGTTTCGACGGCATTCATCCGGGTAAAAGCCTTAATTATGCGCTTGGAGGAGTCACCAAAATAATGAAGCACCAATTGATTATTTCTGCCGAAGCCTTCTACAAGAAACAATGGAGTATCCAGCAACTGGCGCTTGACGACAAGGCTAATATCGTCAGTGATTCCCTTATCGAATTAATCGCCCAAAACGGGAAGGCTTGGATATACGGACTGGAACTACAGCTAACCTTTCAGAACGACTTTATGGTATTGAATAGCTCCTATACCTATGCACGCTCTATCCGCCAATTTGAATATCTGAATAGGGGCTTGCCCTTTTATCACAACTATGACAAGCCACATGAATGGAGCCTCAGCGGGGTGTTTGGCTTAGGAAAAAAATCTTCTTTCTCCTTTTCGTACATCCTGACGAATGGCGCTAGATACACCCTGCCGTCCGGACTCAACAATAGCATTGTCAATGGCAGTGACCCCGTTCTTATTTATGATGGTTTTCAGAATGGCAGGCAGTTGCCGCTTTATCATCGGCTCGATATAGGGTTGGATTACCATTTCCGACTGAACAAAAAGTGGAAAGCTGTCGTAAAACTCAACATCATCAACGTTTACAATAGAAGGAACATTAATTTCATAGAATTGCTCGGCGGCAAGGGACGACCGTATTATGTAGAAGGCGTATCCTTTATTCCGATACTTCCCTCCTTAAATTTTAAACTAACCCGTGGATAATGAGAAAAATAATTCCCCTTATATTGATGCTAACTTTTTTGTCTATTGGATGCGAAAAGAGAATCCCCGTCGCGGTGGATTTCCCCTACGAGGAACATCGTTTATTTTGTGAGATATTGGGCATTCCCGACAAGGGCTTCTATGGAAGAATCTCGCTTATCAACGAGGTGCAATCCAATGGCATTTTGCCGGCTGATTATCATCTGGAAATAATGGAGAATGGCATTACTGTTTGGGAATTTAACAGCTCATTGAGTCAGTTTTTTTTAGCGTATGAAGTGAAGCGAGACAAACAATACAGCCTTTTTTTAGCGTACGACGGCCAATCCGTCACGAGCCCCTCTGTCACCGCCCCTTCTCCCCTACTTCTGGAGAACATGACCGCACAAAACGAATATATTGACTCCCTCGGATTCAAGGTCGTCACCTATTCTTTTGATGCTTCCCCCACGGCACCGACAACGGAACAATACTTTACACACGCCGCACAATTGGTACAGTCTGCTGCAATCGAACTCAACCCCTTTAACATCAATGAAGTGGGGATAATTACCGGAGGTGAAGTCGCACATATTCAGCAACGCCTTCCCAATTTTCAAGACGAAAAATACTTAAAAGTAGGGTTACTATCACTCGACAAACCCTTGTTCCAATACCTCAAAAACATCAAAAAACTCGGCAGTATCCCCAACGACAACATCGCCGGACATCAGGGCAATCTCACCGGCTCCATCGGCTATTTTGGCGTAATCGAATACGAATTGGCAGAAGTCGTGTTTTAATGCTTAAAATTGCGTACCTTTACCCATTCAAACAGTCCATCTCTATGGAAAACTTTTGGGTCTTATCCAATATTGATTTATATGCCATTCTTTGTCCTGTTAAATTGAATTATTATCAGGAGAAGCACAGTGTTGTTTACAAAAAGGAGGCTATTATTTATCCGGAAGATAAGTACGACGAAAACATCTACCTCGTCAGTAGAGGCAAAGTAAAGTTGGTCACCTACGACCATAAAGGCAATGAAATTGTCAAACAAATATTGACAAAGGGCGAGATTTTTGGAGAATATGTACTCCTCGACCCCTCCCAGCGAACGGAATACGCTATTTCCTGTAGCAATCGCACCAAAATATGCTCCATGAGCCTCAACAATATGAGACAACTCATGCGCGAGAACCAGCAATTTTCCACTTTTATTTACAAACTGATTGGACTGCGCTTAAAAAAGACAGAACGGCGATTGGAATTACTCCTAGGGAAAGATGTCACAGCAAGGGTAGCAAGTTTCGTTTATGACCTCTACAAAGAACAGGGTACTTTGGACATCCGGCACGAGTTTTCGCAAAAGGAAATTGCGACCCTGCTCGCTGCTTCCCGCGAGTCGGTCACCAAAACGCTTTTCAAAATGAAAAAAGAAGGCATTCTCGACTATACCAGAAAGTCTTTTACCATCCTTCAACCAGAGGCATTGAAAAAACTGTCCGAGGGGTGACGTTTACCCCCGATACTCCAAAAGTGTGAACCAACTCACATTTTCCAGCCCCCCAATGCCCTCATATTTGCATTATTAATTAATCAAAAAAGTAACTACTTACCTTTAGGGGAACACGGATTAAACAGATAAAACGGATCAGAGCAGATCTTTTTCCAGCAGGACAGTTAGATTTTAATCCATACCCATACGGGCGCGACAAGACTGTCCCTTATGGGTATTGGCGCGGAGGCGAATTGGCCTGGACCTCCCTGCTGCGCAACGGGAGGCAGGTTTTTGTTTTTGCTTTCGCAAAAACGGGTGCCAATTCAACTGTGTTGTTCATTAATTATCATCTAACATTGTCTCACTTTGGTCGTCAGACCAAAATAAATTCTTGTAAAATCAGTATAAATCCGTCACATCCGTGTCATCCGTGTTCCCCTTATCACCAAATTACAAACACAAAGTATGAGGTGGTAAGTAGTTACAATTAAAAAAATGTAAAATATGAGATTCTTTCTTTTATCCGCTCTGGCGGTAATGCTGTTATTTTCTTCTTGCAAAGAAGATAAACCTATGACTATTTCAAAAGATTTTACCCTGACAATCGAAAATGTGATCGAGGGAAAAGATTACTTCGACAACGGAACGACCGGATTAATAACCCCCGGCATGAGTGAGTCCTTTACATTCAATGCCGGTAAGGGGCATTATTTTCAATTTGCGACGATGTTTGTCCAGTCGAATGATTTGTTTTTGGCACCATCCATGACAGGGATTGCCCTCTATGATGATGCCGGCAATGCCCTGACGGGCGACATTACCGATAAAATATTGCTTTGGGATGCAGGCACGGAAGTCAATGAAGAACCCGGAGTGGGCACCAATCAGGCACCAAGGCAATCCGAACCAAACACGGGTACGGACGAAAACGGAACGGTAGAGCTAATCTCCGATGTCGATGACGGATTCACCTATCCCGATGTTCAGGATGTCATTCAGGTAACAGTAACACACGACGGTGGTACCATGTTTACCGTTACCCTCACCAACGTCTCCAATAATTCATCGCTCCCAACGCCATTTGCTCCCGGCACTTGGGTTGTACACAGCATGGGACAAACCCCGATGTTTACCAAGGGAAGCCCTGCTTCACCCGGATTGGAGGCAATCGCGGAAGATGGCAACAACTCAAAGATGAATGATAATCTGACATCAAAGAGTGGATTGGTATCGCCATTTGCCCCGGGTGCCTATTCCGTCGGTAGCAACAATGGTATTTTCAAGATTGGTGCTGCGGCCTCTGCTGACTTGGAAGCTCTGGCTGAAGACGGCAATCCGGGCGGATTTGCGAATGTATTCAACACCCCTGACGGAGCTTCTGCTCCGGGACCTATTTTTCCGGGAGGAAGTTATTCTTTCTCATTTACAGCAGAGGAGGGCGACAAACTATCTTTGGCAACTATGTTCGTACAATCCAACGACTGGTTCGTC
>JALVDO010000228.1 GCA_027008975.1 Saprospiraceae bacterium
TTTATAGGCAATTGCCCAGCGGGGATGGTGGCTGGTATGTCCTGCCCTTGCCTGTAATTCACGGTCGTTTACCTTGATAACCATGCCGTCAATTTCGTAGGGGTATTCCGCTCTCTTTGCGACCCATTCCTCACAGTAATCATTGACCTCGGCGATATTTTTACAGACTTTTGATTCCTGAATGGGTATTTTGAATCCCAGGCTTGCCATAAAATCCAGACTGGATTTGTGGGAGGGAAATAATTGCGCAATCAGGTCATTGCCATCTTTGTCATTAGCGACGCCGAGTGAATAGATAAAGGCATCCAACCTGCGTTCTGCGACTTCTCGTGGGTCTTTCATCCGCAACCCACCGGTAGCGGCATTTCTTGGGTTGGCAAAAATGGATAGTCCCTTTTCGGCTCTTTCCTTGTTTATTTTCTCAAAATTATCCTTGCGCATCAATACCTCGCCTCTGACTTCTGCCTGATAGATGCCCCTGTCTGAAAATTTAGCGCTAAGCGGAATGGATTTAATGGCTTTGGCATTATTCGTGATATTGTCACCCTCTTGTCCGTTTCCTCTTGTGGCCGCTCGCAGGAGTTGGTCGTTTTCGTAAACGAGACCGATGGATCCACCATCAAATTTAGGCTCTACGACGTATTCAATATCTGCCGATTCCTCGATTTTGAGCAGGGTTTTGATTTGTTTGTCAAATTCTTTCAAATCTTCGAGGTTGTAGGAGTTTGCGAGCGATAACATGGGGCGTAGGTGCTGTACCGTTTCAAAATCAGAAGTCATATCATCGGATACGCGCTGTGTAGGAGAGTCGGGCGTGATGAGCTCCGGGTGGGCTGCTTCGAGTGCCTGTAATAATTTGAAAAGCAAATCGTATTCGTAGTCGCTGACTATCGGGTCATTCTCCACGTAATAACGCCATTCGTGGTAGCGAATCAATTCTCGCAATTGCTCCAGTTGTCGTTGTGCCGGTTGCTTGCGAACATTGCTCCGGTCGTTTAAATATGCCTTCGTTAAATTGAAGTATTCGTTTTGTTGCGTGGTGGAATACATATATTCGATTTTGAAATCACCCCGCAAAGTAAGCGATATTTTAGGAGATTTTTAGGCTTATTAGATGAAAATCATCCACCTGTGGGGAACAGGCGGATGATACTGCTTATATCTATTCAAAAATAACTCGCTTAGTCACTTGTCCATCTACCGTACTCATTTTGATAAGATATACTCCGCTGGCAATATTTCCCGGTCGTTGTACCTGAAGTGTTTGTTCTCCGGTGGAGAGATTTCCGGAATAAAAATTTTGGATAAGTTGCCCTTCCATATTGTATAAGTCAATCCTTGCATTTTGGATTTCTTCTTTTGCTGAAAATGTTAGTTGAAAGTCGTTGGTTATAATATTCGGACGGATAGAAAAGGAGGATTCTAACGCCGCAAGACTATTGGTTCGGGTCACACCCAAGTCCACATCAACCCGGTTGCCATTGACGAAGATGTACTTTTCTGCCTCTTTTTTCCAGATAATGGCTGCTACCTCATAGTTTTGATAATCAAAAGTTTCGGTATTGATGTTGACGGTGGCCACGGACCCGTATATATTACCACTCGCAATTGTTCCCGATACGAGGGGAGTACCAAAATCATCCTCCGCATTGGGGGTTATTTCCTCCTGAAGTAATTCGTGGTGCTGGGCTTCGTCTCCCTGATTGGCTTGTGGTGCTACTAGCAGTTTTTTGATAAAATAAAGTCCCAGATAATAATCGCCCTCCGCATCCTGAAAGAATTGGGTGTTGGTTTGAATACTTACATTATTTTCGTCTGCAAAATAATTAGCCTCGATGCCAGTCTGTACCACCGGTGACTGTAAGGCGTTGTCATCCACCATGGTCTTGATGGTCTGCCGGACGGTCGGGAAATTACTCGAAGTAGCATTTTGGTCGGTATTGTTGACAAAAAAACGAGGTTGACTCGTCGCTCCGAAGTTGGAAGCAAAGGCTTTAGAAGCATCCGTCTGCAATCCACCGCTGTAATGTGCTGCCAGAACGATGGCTTTGTCCCGATTATCTTCCAGCAGCCCTCCAAATAAATCCCATCCCCAGCCTCCGCAGGGCGGACACCAGTCGGCATGAAATCATCGTTCAATCCTGTCCAATAACCAGGTGTCACCATCCACTTCAAAGCCCACGAGCCCCAATTCTTTTGTATAGAAAAAATTGAGGAATTCTCCTTCATAGACGTAAACATCTACAAAGTCATAAACCTCGGGTAGAAACGTTAGCCAATTTTGGATGTTGAATTCTGTTGAATCGTAAGGTTCTGAGAATCTCACTTTAGATACAATTGCTCCAAGCCCATTGGCATTTTCGGTAGAAAAGGACATCATCACCTCATCAAAGAAGAGTGTTTCATTTTGCCGTAAGACTTCTGAGAATAGAGCCAAGTCAAAGCCGATGTCCTGATTATCATCCGTAAAGAAAATTCGATTGCTTTCTGCTTCGTAATAATTGCAGGAAGTAGGGCTGCCGAATTTCGGCTCGGTACAAGTCACCTCATAACATAAATTATCCTGGCCAATGACCAAGCCATCGGGGGCATATAGTTCTATCTCATCACCTGCGTCATTTTTGAAAAACAGGTGCTCATCTCCGACGTAGGGATTGAAAGCCTTGGTTTCGTCCGCTAACTCGAGTGTGCCCGTCTTGTTGTCGGGTGGGCAGTCTGTCTTGCAGTTGCTTATGGCAAGTATCGATAGGATTAGTATGAAATACTTCATCTTTTTTTTGTTTTTTTGTTCTGTGTTCCTTGTTCCGTGTTTCTTGTTTTGTGTTTTTATTCTGATCCTAATTCACTCATTCAATTTCCCGCAAAGGAGCGCAGAGTTCTCGCAAAGGAGCGCTAAGGAGATTTCATTATTCATTCTCGCATTCAAATCCGTGTAAATCCGTTTAATCCGTGTCATCTGTGTTCCCATTCATTCTATCATTCAATCACTCAATTTCTCGCAAAGGAGCGCAGAGTTCTCGCAAAGGAGCGCAAAGGAGATTTCATTATTCATTCTCGCATTCACTCACTCAATTTCCCGCAAAGGTGCGCAAAGTTCTCGCAAAGGAGCGCTAAGGAGATTTCATTATTCATTCTCGTATTCACTCACTCAATTTCCCGCAAAGGAGCGCAAATCCGCTCCCCGATCTTCCTATCGTCAGCTCGGGGATCGGATTTTTATTCCCACCCGGGGAATCTATCCGGCTCACGCTCATTCATCATGTGGTAAATCACTTCAAAAACATCTTCCGGATTGGGTTTGGAATAGTAGTCGCCATCATCGCCGTAAGCGGGACGGTGTTCCTTGCCGGTAAGTGTCTTAGGGAGCGCATCGAGATACTCAAATCCTCTTTGTTCTTCGAGGATGTTTTGGAGAATGAAAGCAGATGCTCCTCCGGGTACATCTTCGTCCATAACGAGTAAAGCGTTGGTCTTTTTCAGTGATTCAACAATGCGGTGTTCCAGATCGAATGGCAACAGGCTTTGGACGTCGATTAGCTCGACTGAGACGCCTGCTTTCTCCAATAATTTGATGCCTTCCTGTGCAACTCTGACGCAACTACCATATGTGACAAGGGTAATATCTGTTCCTTCCTGAAGCACTTCGGGCACGCCAAGTGGTACATTGTATTCACCAATATTGGCAGGAAGCCGCTCTTTGAGGCGATAGCCGTTGAGGCACTCAATGACCAATGCCGGATTATTACCTTGTAAGAGGGTGTTATAAAATCCAACGGCTTGTGTCATATTCCTCGGTACAAGCACATACATACCCCGAACGGCGTGTAATATCATGCCCATAGGCGAGCCGGAGTGCCAAATTCCCTCTAACCGGTGGCCACGGGTACGGATGATGGCGGGTGCCTGTTGTATATTGTTACTGCG
>JALVDO010000229.1 GCA_027008975.1 Saprospiraceae bacterium
GTGAAATCCAATCCCATGGAGTGCTTTTCAGAACCGACAACCAGGATGTTTTTGTAATGCCCTGTCTTAATAAATTGGTCTGCAACAGAAAGGGCATAAATAAACCCCGAACATTGATTGCGTACATCCAGTGCGCCTATCTCCGACTTTGTGATGCCCAACTCGCGTTGCAGTAGTACCCCGCCCCCCGGGAAAAAATAATCAGGACTCAAGGTTGCAAAAATAATAAAGTCAATTTCCTCTTTATCAATTCCGGCATTTTTGAGTGCCATTTTAGTCGCTTCCGCGGCCATAGTTGTAGGTGTCTCATTAAATTTATCGGCATACCGCCTCTCTTCTATTCCTGTGCGTTCTCTTATCCATTCATCGGAGGTGTCCATGACTTTCGTCAAATCGTCATTGGTGACAACTTTCTCGGGGACATAAAATCCCATTCCTGCAATTCTTGAGTTATACATATTGATTCGTTTTATGTTTTTCTGTAGAATATCTTCCACATTCGTATATTTGTGCCAAAATAATAACTTTTAATCCATATTGTTGAAATTTTTTGCACTTTTTTTAGTAAATTGCAGTTCTATAAATCTAAACTCCTCAGAAGGCATCCCTTTTCTAATTTTTTGAGCGTGTAACGCGATATTCCTGCTATTGGTTACATCCGCGCTATTTATTTTAATTCAACGGGAGTGATTTACTTCCACTTTAGATTGGTATAGTAATTATGATAACAATTGGTATAGTAGAAGACGAAAATTCTGTGCGTGAGAACCTCCAAATATTTCTGGACGCACAACCCAATATGGAGGTGCTCCTGACGGCAGCCTCGGTGGAAGATTTTTTGGAAATGAATGAAGCGCTAAAGTCTATTGATACTTTACTACTGGATATTCGTCTGCCGGGTATGTCTGGTTTGGAAGGTATTCGTCCCATCAAAGCCCTAAATCCCGATTTAAACATTTTGATTCTTTCCGCTTACGATGATTCCGACCGTATCTTTAAAGCACTTTGTGCCGGTGCTGTTTCCTATATTTCCAAGCGCTCCGAATTGAGTAAGATTAAGGAAGCGATTGAGGCCGTCCACAGAGGAGGTGCTTATATGTCACCAAGTATTGCCCGCAAGGTAATCACTCACTTTGCCCCAAAGCCCAAAACTGATGTACTGACCCCGCGACAAAGCCAGATAGTACAGGGACTGGTTGACGGACTTAGCTACAAACTCATCGCAGACAAGTATCTCATTTCGGTAGAAACCGTCCGCGATCACATCAAAAAAATATACAAAAAACTCCATGTAAACAGCAAAGCCGAAGTCATCAAAAAGAAAATGGATGGAGAGATTTAGTGGAGGAATTTGGAATCGATGGACAATCCGGCGTTGCAGTTGTTGGATGGTACTACTAATGGGAATTTGCTTCTTGATGAGCATCAATGGTCAGGCGCAAGATACCGCCCCATTACAGACAGAATATTTATCCATCAATGACGGACTTTCCGGACGACAGGTCAACGATATTTTGATAAGTAGACACGGTACCGTTTGGTTTGCTACAGAAAATGGTTTAAATAAATTTGATGGCTATGATTTTTCCGTCTTCAATCAAAGCAAACCCATTTCTTCAAGACACCACATTTCAGGAGATAATATCCGATTGTTAAAGGAGGACAAGGATGGTGATATTATCATTCTATATCAAAACACCATCAGCTTTTTTGACATACTAAATCCCCTAAGTGGAAAAAACAGGAGAGTGGGATTGCTACCCCAAACCGGAGTCAAGGGAATACCCCGAAAAATCAATATTGACAACAACGGTAACCTCTTTGTTTTAACAACAACCGATTACTTCTACAATATCTACCAATTCAACAAAAACAACACCTCGGAATCCGTCGTGAAACTATTGTTCCAATTACCCATTGAAACAAAAAACAAAAGGGCGTCCATTGATTTTCTACATATGATCAATGGGTTCTTTTTCATTAATAACAGCCTCACCGGGCTGTCTGTGTATGACTCGTCAGGACAGTTGATAAAACACTTTGAGAAATCTGATTTTAAAGGGAGAGACTATCCTTTTTTGTACCCACGACATACTTATTTTTTGTATCAAGACCGATTCTCCAATGTATGGCTCTCATTGAGTAATACGACCGGGCTATACAAATTCGATCCGACCGAAAAAATATTTAACCGAGTAAAAAATCTACCTTCAAAAGAATTTTACACAAAAATATGGGAAGATAATTCCGGTAATTTGATGATAGCCCAAACCGCTGCTGCCGGAAACAACCCCCCTGTCGAAAAACTCTATTGCCTCACTCCCGACGGCAAAGCCAATGACTTCTCCCATTTAACGAAAGTCAGCAACAATATCCTATCCTGCAAGGCAAAAGATTATTTCAAAACCTTGTTTTTCGGAATAGATACCGGTGTGAAAATCATTAGAAACAATCGTACCAAAATCGGCACCTATCTAGCCAAAAATCTTGACTTGGATAGACGAGGTGCGCTTATTAGAGGGATCACCGATAGAGGAGATGGTGGTATATACTTCAGTCGCGAAAAAGATCATTGGTACCGCTTGGATACTCGTTTTCACACGCTTGATACACTCGATTTGCGAGATGAAAGTAGCGGGAGGTCTCTAAGGTTTACGCATGCCAATAACTTGATTTTTGACAAAAATGGTGATTTGTGGGGAGCCGCAACAGGTAAGGACGACATGGGAATACTTATTCGATATAATCCTGATTCCTGTTTCACAACCATTTTTTCCTATCCCTTCCCGATCACTTGTTTTACCTACGACACTACAAATAATGTGTTTTGGCTAGGGGTGAAAACCGGCGAAAAAACAGGAGAACTAACCGTTTTCAGTCCTGACAAAGAGCGTTTTGATCCCTTTGTTAATCCCGCAGGAGACAATCCTATTTCAGACGCCCCTCCCCTCTATATCGAATTAGGCAAGGAGAATGATTTATGGGTTGGTACCGAGAATGGCCTCTACGTAATCAACAGAGTCTCGACGGAATTCAAAAAATATAGTACCTCCTCGCCACCTGATGCCGGAAAGTTGAGCAATGATGTTATCTACTCTATTTACATTGACGGGGATGAGCAACTCTGGTTGGGGACTAAAAACGGACTCAATATCCTCAATGTTTCATCCGGAAAAGTCGAGGTACTTACCAAGGAAAACGGGCTGGCTAGTAATACGGTTTATGGTGTACTTCCGGGCGACAAAGACAATTTTTGGATAAGTACCTTCAACGGATTATCGTACTACGAGCCCAAAACGCATTCTTTTCACAATTTTTACAAAGCCGATGGATTTAGCCATAACGAATTTAACCGATTTTCTTATCACAAAGATAAATTCAGGAACTATTATTTCGGGGGGGTCAATGGATTGAATGTATTCTCTCCTGAAGGTCTATTGGTCGAAAAAAACATTCCCCGGGTGATACTTACCAGATTTGTGCGATTCGACGCTAAAACCGATAGCCTTGAAGTTGTCGATACCGGGCTAAACGAGTTGACGGACATTACCATCAAACCTTCGGTAACATACTTTAGTTTTGATTTTGCCCTTCCTGTCTATCACCAAAGTAGAAAAAACCAATTTAAGTACTATCTGGAAAATTACGACAAAGACTGGGTATTTCTCAGTACCAACCACTCTATTCGATACAACAGGTTGCCCGCAAAAAACTACGTCTTACACATTCTCGGCGCTGACCCCAACGGTAATTGGAGTGATAAAAGTCTGGATATAGCCATTCATGTTGAGCAGGTGTTTTACAGAAAGGTTTGGTTTGTTATACTCCTTGTTTTATTGATAGGCGGGGTGGTTTATACACTCTTTCGATACAAACTGGAGCAAAAACTAAAGGTGGAACGGTTGCGCACCAGATTG
>JALVDO010000230.1 GCA_027008975.1 Saprospiraceae bacterium
ACGAATCCGGCTTGGCTGTTCATTCTGCCATTCTGCTAAAGGATGCAGCGAGATTAGTCACTGAGGTACTTGCATAAATTTTTGTAACCACTTAGAGTAAAACGCCCTAAGTGGTTACAAAAAAATGACACTATGCAGTTACCTTATTCAGAGCCCTACCGTATAAAAATGGTAGAGCCAATTTATAAATCCACTATGGAGCAACGCAAACAGTGGATTAAAGAAGCGCATTACAATCTTTTCAATCTTAAATCGGACCAAGTTTATATCGACCTGCTAACAGACTCGGGGACGGGTGCAATGAGCGATCGACAATGGGCAGAAATTATGCTCGGTGACGAAAGCTATGCCGGCTCAAGGTCATTTCAGAAGTTGGAAGCAGCGGTGAAGGACATCACCGGCTACCGGTTTTTTATCCCGACACATCAGGGGCGTGCGGCTGAGAACGTGCTGTTTTCAGCGATGGTTAAAGAAGGCGATATCATACCCGGTAATTCCCATTTTGATACGACCAAAGGGCATATTGAATTCCGAAAAGGTACGGCAATTGATTGTACCATTGACGAAGCCTTTGATACCGATTTATATCATCCTTTCAAGGGGAATATTGACCTGAAAAAGCTAAAAAAAGTATTCGATGAAAATCCCATCGAAAAAATCCCCTTTGCCGTATTGACTGTTACCTGTAACACTGCCGGCGGACAACCGGTTTCCATGCAAAACATTAAGGAAGTATCTGCACTTTGCAAATCCTATGGTGTGCCACTTTATTTTGATGCAGCACGATATGCCGAAAACTGCTACTTCATCAAGGAGCGGGAGGCTGCGTATAAAGACAAATCAATTAAGGATATTGCTGCCGAATTATTTTCCTATGGTGACGGAATGACTATGAGTGCAAAAAAAGACGGATTAGTCAATATGGGGGGCTTTATCGCACTAAACGACGAGGAAGTCTATCGCACCGCTATTACTTTCAACATCATGTATGAAGGGTTCATCACCTACGGTGGTATGAGCGGACGGGCAATGGGAGCACTTGCGGTAGGGCTGTACGAAGCCCTGGATTACGATTATCTTGCCAGCCGGATTACGCAGGTACAATATCTCGGCGAGAAAATGGCAGAGTTTGGAGTTCCTGTACAAAAGCCCATAGGCGGACACGCTGTCTATCTCGATGCTAATAAATTCGTTCCGACCATACCCAGAGAGGAATACCGGGCGCAGGCACTCGCGGTCGAGTTGTACATCGTGGCAGGTGTTCGTGGGGTTGAGATTGGCACTATTCTCGCCGATAGAGACCCCGTGACAAGGGAAAATCGCTACCCTGAGCTCGAATTGGTCCGCCTCGCAATACCTCGCAGAACCTATACCCACAATCACATGGAGTACCTTGCAGCAGCATTGCATCGGATATACGATACGCGCAATGAAGCAAAAAACGGCTATCGGATTGTATGGGAGGCACCAATTATGCGGCACTTTACCGTCAAATTGGAAAAAATCGAGTAATGATGAAGGCGCATTTATTTTTTCTGCTGCTGCCTGATGATTTCCTTTTAAAAAGAAATTCCTATTTCCTTACCAAAGGCGGATGATACGCCAATCAAAATACCCCAATCACGGTATTGGTTGCCCTGAAATGACGCTGCGACCTCTATCCTCAGAAAGTGAAAAATATTCTCAATGGCGTAACCGGCTTCCCAATAATTATCAGAATGAGGAGTCTGTAATGCATTGGCGAAAAGCCCCTCTTTGATACCGAATTTCCAAACGGCAGGAATCCGGGTTAGCATAAATTTTCTGAATCGATAATGAGCCTTTAGTGTTAGGAATTTATCCTGTGTACTAAATTGGTAATAATCCAACAACCGGAAACTATTAACAGGGTCAATGGTGGTCAGGGAAAGGCGGTTGCCCTCGAAGTGCTTGAAATCTACAAAGCCAAGGCTTTGATTGTTTAAGAACATTCCGGCATTGACTTTCAAACTGAGCAATGTGCCGGCTCTTACTTTAAAATCTTTCTTAAACCACACTTCCAAGAAATCGAAGTCAGTCGTGCTATTTAGTAATTTTGGGATGCCTTTTCTGTAAAGGACGCCCAAGCTCGCGGATGAACCGGATGAAATACGCTTATTTCCGTTCTTTCTGGAGTATTTAATCCAGGGTTTGCCCTCAATTGATACTGAAAATACTGCGGCTTCCTTTTCTTCGTCAATAGGTAAGGCTGTCTCCTCATTGACAGGAATGTTGGAGCCGTAGTCGCGGTCTTCTCTATTCCAAAACGTCTGCGTAGTAGCATTGCGCAGGGTGTTTCGCTGTGCCAACTCAAAGGAGGTGTTTAAGTTCCACTTATCCGAGTTTCTGAAATAGCCGATTTTGGCGTATTTCTTCCCAAACAAATGGATGTAATTGCGCTCCAGGATTAGGTTTTCAAAAGCATTTAACCATTCGTTGATAGCGCCGGACTCTTTGTATTGATAGATGTAATCGCCTCCCTCTGTATATACGCTCGATGATACCGGTCTCTCCTTTATTTTTGCTTTGAAGTCGAATTGAATGCGCCCTTTCATAAATAATTTTTTGGGGGCAAAGGCATAGCGTGGTTGCCAGTAAATAGTCTGCCTGTTTCCATTCTTTGAATGGCTAAAGCTCAATCTTTCGCGCAAGCTGTAACCCTCAACCGGGTTAAAAGCCAAACCTTTCATCAGACCTTGCGTATAGAAAGCACTATGCTTGTTGAATTTGTAGGTAGTGCCCGTAAATAAATCAAAGAACGAAATATCATTCTTCTTTTTACGTGCTTTTTGGCCGGTTATTTTTTCTTCCTCTGCGGCTTCCTTTTCTACTGTGGCGATGCTGTCGAGTACGGTATAACCCCTTATCTCGTATTTTGTCAAGGGAATGGGGCGGATAGTTGCCCAATAGGCGGAATCTTTTTTTGTCGCTAGTGAATCGATGACAAATGTTTCTTCGTAAACGATTTCTTTTTCTTTGGTGTTACGCCGTTCTTCTTTTTCGTATTGCCTGAGGATTTTTCGAAGGTCTTTCCTCGTCAGTTCTTTCTCGGCATTCAGTTTTTCCAGTGGCGAAGCATTCTTAGGTAGTTCTGCGGCGGGGACATCGGTTACTATTTTATTTTTGTTATCCACAATGGCAAAGGAAGCATCTAAATCGGGGTTGATGACAATATCGTAATCACTGGCAACAGCATTGTAAATATACTCGAATGCAAAGCCGAAAAACTTGCCGTTAATAATGAATTTTTGCGTGAGGGGCATCCATACTTCGTCTTTGACCGGGGCGTATATTTGGCTAATATCTACTTTGAGACCAAAGGAGTAAAAACTCAATTCCAAACTGTGGATGCTCCAATAATCTTCCAGGATGTAAATATATCCTTCAAAAACATTTTCGCCTCTGCTACGGGGTGTTACTTTTATTTTATTGACGCCATATCCTCTGTCAAGGAAATAGCCTTCAAGGTTAAATTTGTAATAGGCAAAGGCTCTTTGAGAAAGTGGGGAGACCTTATCTCCTGCTACATTTTCATCGTAAAAACTAGCTTTGAGCATTTGCGACGGACTGGTGTTGTTGGCATTGCCCTGCTCATAGATAGAGATGACTCGAATGTCGTATTTGTTTGGTCGGTTGTAGGTAATTTCCTCTACTGCTTCGGAGGTGAAGGCCATGGTGGAGTCAATGCCCTCTTCTTTTAGTTGTTTACGGAATATGCCCGGGGATTTTTTTAGTCTTCCCGTTCCTTTTACATACATCGTCACCTTGTACTTATCTACTTGCAGCCGGTGGTACTTGGCTTTTGCGATGGCTTTTCGCATAATGGCATTTGCCAGTTCTTTATCCGAACCCGTTATTTCAAGCTCGGGCAGTCGAAAGCTTTGCTCTTGCAACGTT
>JALVDO010000231.1 GCA_027008975.1 Saprospiraceae bacterium
CTTGAGGCCGGGCTAGCCCTCTAAGTTTAAAAACAGCAAGAATAGCGATGTGTCTTAAGCCGCATGAATGTAGATTACTTTTGAAAACTACCCACCCAAACACACCTTAAAATCGCAAACTTTTTCGCAACTTTGTCTTTATAACTGTTGGCTAAAAGCCTATGCCAACATCCGCAGTGCGACCATAGGTCGCGAGCCACTTATTAAACTGGTTGCCTACGAGGGCGAGGTGGAGTGGTAATGCTACTTTTCGACAATTCGTCTGGTTTTGTCGATAATATTCTTTTTTCTGGGCGGATTTGTTTTACATTGCGGGGTTCAAATCCAAGGGTTATGATTACCATTGAGTCAAAAACGAGTAGGGGCGATTTTACATTATACGAAAATCGAGAACCGGTTCTTACTATGAAACGTAGGGGTTGGTTTTCTGTGTCTAATGAAATGACCTACCTCGGGCATTTTATAGAAATAAAGCCTAGAAATATTTGGGGGCGCAAGTATGATATCTTCGATAACGGACGAATTGTAGGAGAAATCATTGCAGAACCTTTTTTCGGAGGTACTGACATCGTGGTTGAAGGCGTTAATTATAAAAAGCATCGCTTCCTCTTGAAGCGTAAAGGATTTTTTACGGGTAGATTTGAATTGTATGATGCGCAGGGAGATTTTGTCCTTTCATTACACCCTAAATTCAATTGGTCCACTTTCAGCTTCAATATGAATGTAGCGGTCGGGTACTGGGATGAGGATGATTTGGATATATACGAATTGCTAGCTTATTGCGGTTTTGCGGCGTTTCTTTACTATAGGCGGCGCAATTCTAAGTGAACCTGATTATAGAAAACTAATTATCTATTTATAAATATTAAAACCAGACACTTTTTTTATGAAAAAATTATTAACTTTAGTCGTTTCGATTTTGTTGGCGGGTGTGCTCAATGCCCAATCCAATAAAATTGACTTCGTAGAGTATGATTTGGATAATGGCTTGCATGTCATTCTTCATGAGGATCACTCTACCCCGATTGTTGCCGTTTCGGTCATGTACCATGTTGGGTCTAAAAATGAGAAGCCCGATAGAACGGGTTTTGCGCACTTTTTTGAGCATCTTCTGTTTGAAGGAAGTAAGTATATTAAGCGTGGTGAATTTGATAAGTATCTCCAGAAAGCAGGGGGAATGAATAACGCCAATACATGGTATGACCGGACGTATTACTACGAGGTTATTCCTTCTAATCACCTTGCTACCGGTTTATGGCTGGAGTCTGAGCGGATGCTCCATGCTACTGTTGATAAGGTGGGGATTGAGACCCAACGCCAAGTGGTCAAGGAAGAGCGCCGACAGCGAGTTGATAACCAACCTTACGGCTCTATCTTGGAGGAATCATTGAAGCGCGCCTACAAGGTTCACCCATATCGCTGGCCGGTGATTGGCTCTATGGCGCATTTAGATGCAGCTCAGGAACAGGACTACAAGGATTTTTACAATATGTTCTATGTGCCGAATAATGCCATCCTTTCTATTGCGGGAGACCTTGATATAGCCGAGACAAAAGCTTTGGTCGATAAATACTTCTCTACCATTCCTAGAGGAACGCAGAAGATATATCGACCCAACGTCGTTGAGCCGCCTTTGGGAGGTGAGGTGCGCGATACCGTTCTTGACAATATTCAATTACCGGCAGTCGTGATGACTTATCGCATTCCCGCACAGGGAACAGAAGATTTTTACGCCATGAAAATGCTCAATCAGTTGTTGTCGGGAGGGGAGAGCTCACGCTTGAATAAATCACTCGTTGATGAGAAGCAATTGGCCGTTTTTGTCGGTAGTTTTCCTCTGGAATTGGAAGATCCGGGTGTCGTGATTGCCTTTGCCATAGTCAATATGGGTGTGGATCCAATGGAGGCTGAAAAGGCAATGGATGCAGAGATTGAACGTGCGCAAAATGAATTAATTTCAGATAAGGAATTTCAAAAATTGCGAAATATGATTGAATCTGACTTTATCAGCGGAAATACTAAGATGGTAGGCATTGCAGAAAATTTGGCGAATTACAAAATGTATTATGGCGACACCGATCTTATTAATACGGAATTGAGCAGATATATGGCGGTGACTAAAGAGGATATCCAGCGTGTAGCAAAAAAATATTTCACTAAAGATAATAGAGTAGTATTGTATTACCTGCCTAAGCCGAAATCATAACTTTTCAATACAGTGTGATTTTCTATAAGGCAGATTTAAGATTAACTTAAAATAAGAACAAAGAAATAATGAAAAAAATAATATATATTCTACTGGTCGGAGTGCTATTCGCTCAATGTACTCCCAAGGTTAAGACCGTTATGACCTCTCCTGAAACGGAGGATTTTAGAGCGCACCAGCCGGCTGCCGGTCCGGCACCTGAAATTAAATTGGGGGATTATCAGCAATTCGAATTGGACAATGGCGTGAAAGTCATCGTTGTGGAGAACGATAAAGTACCCAGAGTGTCCTTTCGGTTGTTTATTGATAATCCTCCGGTGATGGAGGGAGAAAAGGCAGGCGTTTCGGAGTTCGAGGGGGATCTATTGTCGAGAGGGTCGAAGACGAGAACGAAGGCTCAGTTAGACGAGGAGATTGATTTTATTGGAGCGGATTTTTTTACTTATAGTAGCGGATTTTACGCTGCGAGTTTGTCAAAGTACACGGATAAACTCATGGGTATTGTGTCTGATGCTATTTTCAACCCTGCTTTCTCAAAAGAGGAATTTGAAAAATTGAAAACGCAAACACTTTCGAGTTTGGCAAGTAACAAGGAAGACCCGAATGCCATAGCCGGCAATGTACAGAGCGTGCTTGATTACGGAAAAAAACATCCTTACGGTGAATTAAAAACAGAAAAGACCGTTGGTAATATCTCCGTAGAGGATTGTAAGAAGTATTACGATGATTACTTTCGTCCAAACAATGCCTATCTTATCTTTGTAGGCGATATTTCAATGGATGACGCCAAGAAAATGGCAACCAAGTATTTCTCAAAGTGGGAGCCAAAAGCCATTCCGACGCCAACATACCCCGCGGTGCCTTTTCCTAAAAAGACGACGGTTGATTTTGTAAATAAAACGGGAGCAGTACAGTCTGTTGTGAAATTTACTTACCCCGTTGATTTGAAGCCCAATAGTCCGGATGTTATCAAGGCGGGTGTGATGAATACGCTACTGGGAGGATTCTTCAGAAGTCGGTTGAATCAAAATCTTCGAGAAGATCACGCTTATACCTACGGTGTTCGCTCTCGCCTTTCCCGGGACGAATTGGTTGGTGTGTTTAGTGCGGGAGGAAGCGTTCGGAATGAAGTGACAGATAGTGCAGTTTATCAAATAAACTATGAGTTGAACAGATTGATAACAGAGCCGGTTCCGGCCGATGAGTTGGATTTGGTCAAAAACGTTATGGCGGGGCAATTCGGTCGTTCTTTGGAAGACCCTCGTACATTGGCGCGTTTTGCGTTGAATGTAGCACGATACAATTTACCTAAAAATTATTATCACGAGTATTTGAAAAATTTGGATGCCGTGTCTGCTGCTGATGTGCAGATGATGGCTAAGAAATACATTCACCCCGATGCTTGTCATATCTTAGTCGTAGGCGATAAGGGTGAGGTAGCTGAGAAGTTGGCAAAATTTGGAGAACTTCACTATTTCGATACCTATGGTAATCCCATTAGGAGTAATGCATCATCAATTGGAATGCTATCTATGGACAAATTGATGGAAAAACATATCGAAGCCATGGGAGGAAAGGTCGCAATGGATGGTGTTAAATCACTAGTGACAACGTACACTGCCGAAGTACAGGGTAATACGCTCAATATCTGGACGGCAAAGGTCAATGGTGAAAAATATGCCATGAAAGTATCTATGATGGGGCAA